>JAFGMS010000532.1 GCA_016927375.1 Anaerolineae bacterium | reverse complement strand
TATTGACTCCCAGATGAACAAAGCCTCCATGCAGAAACATGGGGGTAAACAGTCGCCAAAGCTGCCCTTGAACAATTAAAAAATTATCTTTAGCACCTAGAGCAGTCAGCCAACGCCCAGAGAGAAGGTCTATCAGGAAGACAATAACATTGATTGCCAAAATAAAATAGCTGAAGAAGGGGACCACTTGACTGATCTCAACACGCTTGATAGGGGATCTCTCTGGCGGGTGGTGAGCTGGAGTAGGTGGCTGGTCTAAAGGGTGTACGGGTTTGCTGCTCATAGAAATCTCTTTGTCAACATAGAATGGTACGATTATACTACGCTTTGTTGGGAGGAATTTGACTATGCCAATATACGAATTTCGCTGTAAAGACTGTCACCGCGTTTTTAGCTTATCTTACAACAGCTATGCTGACTATGAAGACACAAATTCTGTCTGCCCAAGCTGCCAATCGACCAATCTAAGCCGCCTGATCCGGAAAGTCTCATTCATGACCTCCGAAGAAACACGCATGGAGCGGCTGGCTGATCCCTCACGTCTGGCAGGACTGGACGAGAATGACCCACGCTCAATGGGACGGCTAATGCGTGAAATGGCCAGCGAAGCAGGAGAGGACCTCGGCCCGGAATTCGGTGAAGTGGTCGACCGCCTGGAGGCCGGAGAAAGCCCCGAGTCCATTGAGCAGTCAATGCCGTTAGACAGCCTCGACCCACCCATGGGAGGCGGCCTCGGCTAGGATTGGGGAAGCCTTGCCAACACTGCTGCACGCACATCGGCCTGTACAGCCTCGATGGAACGCTCGCCGTCAATCACAACCCATCGATCAGGCTCTGCCGCGATCAGGCGCTGGTACCCCTCATGAACACGTCGGTGGAAAACTGCTGGCAGATCATCCAGGCGGTTCCATTCGACGCTTTTGTCTTGGCGACGCCGGCGCAATCCCTCTTCCGGAGAAATCTCGATGTAAACGGTCAGGTCTGGGCACAAGCCACGGGTAGCAAACTGTGTCAGCTGCCTCAATGCTTCCAGATCCAACCCCCGTCCATATCCTTGATAGGCAAAGGTACTGTCATAGAAACGGTCACATAGCACGATCTTACCTTCAGCCAGGGCAGGAAGGATAGCCTGCTCAATCAGCTGTGCCCGTGAAGCAGAAAACAGTAATACTTCGGCACGTGGATTCATCTCCTGATTGGCCATACTATGTAGAACATTCCGGACTTGCTCTCCGATAGGCGTACCACCGGGCTCTCGTACCTGAAAGAGCAAATAGCCCTGCTGTCCAAGATGCTCAGCCAGCAGGGCCAGTTGTGTTGTCTTCCCGGAGCCGTCTGGCCCCTCAAAGGTAATTAGCATCGATGCTATCCACGATAGATGCGAATGTGACGATCAGGATCACGGCCATAGCTGTGGGATTGTAGATTTGCCTGACGCGCCAATTCATGCTGCTGCCGCCGGATAGAAGCCTTCTGAGGCGAGAGATCGATGGACGGCATGCCATTCATAATAGCCTGGATGCCCTCACGGGCTTCACGCATCGCGCGCTGCAACAGATCGTCGCTGTCTTCAGTGACATCTGACTGTACTTCGAACAACTCAACCAGAAAATCCTCGATCTGCGTCACCGTGTTTGAGCGCAGCACGTAAATAGACACACCTTGGTGCTCTGCATCGGCGACCAGGCGCGGGCGACGTCGATAGAAGTTCTTGAGCGTCAGCAGCACATCAGCCTCATCAAGAGAGTCAACCACACGCAGCGGTAGTTTGAACCGCCGGGCAGCCTCGATAAGCCGGTTACGCGCAATCCCATATGGATAGACGCTCTGCATGCGCTTCGAGTTTGCGGGCTCGACAGGCTTCGCGGCAGCGCGGGGTGTCTCCATTTCAACAGATGGTGCCCATGCTTGGCTGCCACCTTTTGCTTGCTTGGCACTTCCATCACCCTTTTTCGATTTCGACTTGCGTCCATTTCCTTGCTGCGAAGGCTGCTGCGGTTCTGGTGGAGGCTGAACAACAATCTCGCCACCGGCAGTACGGCTGCGTACTTCCGGCAGCGATGGGCGCCCTCGCAGCAGTGTGTCGACAGCCAGGGTGACATCACCATGTACAAAGAGCGAGTGACGATCCTGAAGCTCGATGAGCACGTCGAAGGTGGGGGGAGCACGCCGCTCAAGGACGGTCTTTTGGGTCCCTCGTCGGCGAGCTTCTTCATCGGAAAGGGTCACGCTTTCGATACCGCCGACCAGATCCGATAGTGTCGGGTTCAGGAGCAAGTTATCCAGGTTGATACCATGTGCCGTGCCAATCAGCTGCACACCACGCTCGGCAATCGTACGAGCGGCCTGAGCTTCCAATTCTCGGCCAATCTCATCGATCACGATAACTTCCGGGTTGTGATTCTCGACAGCCTCGATCATGACCTCATGCTGGAGGTTCGGGGTTGGAACCTGCATTCGGCGCGCCTTGCCGACTGCCGGGTGTGGTATATCACCATCCCCACCGATCTCGTTCGATGTATCGACAATCACAACACGCTTGGTCTCAGCCAAAACACGTGCCGCCTCACGCAGCATAGTCGTCTTGCCTACGCCCGGCTTGCCCAGGATCAAAATACTATTCCCTGACTCAATGATGTCCCGGATGATATCAATGGTCCCGAAAACGGCCCGGCCAACGCGGCAGGTCAGGCCAACTACCTCGCCGCGGCGATTCCGGATCCCCGAAATGCGATGTAATGTGCGCTCGATGCCGGCACGATTGTCAGCATCGAAGTCGCCCACTTGCAAAACCACCAAATCCAGATCGTCTTGTGTAACCTCTCGATTGAGCAGATTGTATTCACCATCTGTGAAACGAGCAGTAGGAACACGCCCCAGGTCGAGGATCACCTCAAGCAAATCGTTATAGCGATTTATCTCGGTCAGCGCTTCAGCTATCTCTGGCGGCAAAATTGCCAACAGGCTGGAAAGATCATCTGTGATATGTTGTTCCATATACTCTTCCACAGACACCTAAACTAGACCACTTATGGTCTGGTGCCTCAGCTTTCGTCATACCCATTTGGGCAATACAACAGGGGTAGGTAAGGCCAGCACATGGGGCAGTTCGCAATCGCGCACATGCTTCTGTTGGGGAGCAGCATTTCCTGTACAGTATCACCTATCCTAGCTCATATAGCGTGGCGCACAGAGAGAAATCCCCCTGGCGCCGCCGGTTTCCTTCCTCCATTGTAACACACGACTATAAAGCCGCAACCACATTTGGGTTTAGGTATGAGTGTAACTCACGCTGTCGATGTTTCGTCTTTGCGGAAGATGGCGGCCTTGATCTTCGGCCTGTTTTCCTTCATCACCGGCCAGAGCAAGTAGATAAGCAACCCCATAGGGAGTGTCCAAGCGAAGCGTAAAGCCAGGTTGCCGTAACAGGGGTAAGCTACAACCCAGGCATACGAAAGGGGCAGCGCCCACCAGGGAGAGGTGAAAACAAGGAAAACGATATAGGAATAGATGCCAAATGATGGAATACTGAGCGCTGCTGCCAGCAGAGCGATAGCGACTTTTTGACGTGTATCTTTGACCAGAAAGATGGCCGGAAACGCAGCCAACCCATAGGGAAAGATCGCGGCATGCCCCCACACAGGAAGCGATGCATTCAGATCGCGCGAGAGCCACCATCGTATTGGCCAATCGATGCCCCAAACGATCAGACTTAGCAAAAAGACCGCAGTGGGGACGATGAGTGTTTTCCATCGTTCCTTGTCATACCACCACAGGATCAAAATAGCAGGGCCCGCTATGTGGGGCTTGATTGAGGCAAGCACTATCCCGGCACCGCGTAAATAGGGATTGGACGAGAGCATAATAAGCATCAAACCCAGAATTAACACCGCATCAGTCTGCCCCAGCCACATTTGCCCCATCATCGGGAAGGCAAGCAAGACATAGGCACTGTTCGTTTGCAGTCGTTCAGCCGCCCAATAGACAGTCACACCAGTGAACAGCACCCAAACAGCCCATAGATAGCGAACAGGAATGAATTGAATAGGGAAGAGTATCCAGCTCGTGAACCAGGGATTGTAGCCGCACTCTGGACATCCTTGAGCAACTGGCAGGTAAAAGCGGTACAGGTCTTCCCCTCCAGGCAAGAACAACGCCCCGCCAACCATCAGGATAATCACTTCAATAGCGATTGCTCTCCTCAGAGGTCGGCGCATATCTCGGATGGCTCCTTTCGACAACCACCTTACTCAGAGACCCAACTTCACCCCATTGTACTGGCGAAAGGCCAAAATGTCCTGATGCTGAACCACAGTGGATAAGGATTCTGCACATCCCCTCACCTTGAGTTATGATCACACAAACTCATCACCATTCCAAAAGGAGAAATCATGGCGAAACAATATAATAGCCCACCCTCAATGAGCATTGACCCCAATAAGCGTTACACCGCCGTCCTCAAAACACAACAGGGCGATATTCGGGTCAGCCTCTTTGCAGATCGTGCCCCGATCACGGTCAATAACCTGGTGTTCCTTGCACGCGAAGGCTATTACGACAACACCACCTTCCACCGTGTGATCCCCAATTTCATGGTTCAGGGGGGCGATCCAACCGGCACCGGCCGTGGCGGACCGGGTTACAAATT
>JAFGMS010000531.1 GCA_016927375.1 Anaerolineae bacterium | reverse complement strand
GCGCGCGGGTCAGACCGGAAAGCGCGCGGGTCAGACCGGAAAGCGCGCGGGTCACATCTTACCTATTTACATATTTACCTATTTTGCTTTCCGGCTTAAGCTGCTTAGAAATCTGAACATCAGGTAAAGACTGATACACATTGCGATCTACTGATTATGGCCCACGGGTTTTCTGTTTTTGGGCTACAATAGGGCCATTCATCAAGGTATAGTTGGAAGAGTATTCATGATCACCGTTGCTATCGTAGACGATCATCCCATTGTCAGAGCCGGTATGAAATCGGTCCTGGAAGCTGCCAATGACATTGTTGTTGTGGCTGAAGGGCAAAATGCGGCTGAGGCTCTGCAAATAGTGGAGCAGCATGCGCCTGATGTACTTGTGTTGGATATCTATCTGCCCGACATGAGCGGTATCGATGTAACCCGCCGGCTAACGGGCCAGGATACATCGACGGCCATTCTCGTCCTGACCGCACACGATGATCCCCGGTTGATCTTCGAGCTGCTAGAGAATGGCGCTGTTGGCTACGTCCTCAAGGATGATGCCCTGGAGATGCTCGCTAACGCCGTGCGGGCTGCATCTTGCGGCGAAAGCTGGCTCAGCCCGATGATAGCCAGCCAGGTTGTGCGCCGCGCCGTAAATCAGGAGCAGCCTCCCAACGCTCCACATGAAACGCAGATGCCCAACAGCGACCTCACCCCGCGCGAGTTCGAGATACTGTGTTTGCTGGCTGAAGGGCTCGACAACTCAGCAATCGCCGAGCATCTGACGGTCACAAAACGCACCATACAAAACCACATCAGCAACATCTATGGCAAGTTGGGGGTTGCCTCACGCGTCGAGGCCATGCTGTATGCCATTCGCCATGGCTGGGCCAAGGTACCTTCCGGAGACCCACCTGCTGATGGTTCCTGAAAAGGATGCTCGCAGACCTTTCTGGGTTGGTCTCTTCATCTTCTTGACATTGATCGTGCCGGCTCTAATCGGATACGATATCTACAGTCAGTGGCATGCCCCTACAATGGATTTCCTCCTGGATAGTCCTGGTTCCAGCATTGTGTACGATGTTATACCTGGTGGAAGTTCTGATGCAGCCGGACTCCAGGCAGGCGATGTGATCCTAAGCATCGACGATACTGCTCCTGAGTATTGGTATTCACCGCAGCTCGGGCAAACCCATATTGTGGAGATCGAGCGCGGAGGGGAACAACTGACTCTGGGCATACCTGCCGTGAGTGTGTTTCAGGTGAGTGTTTTCTCTTTGGTTACTGCTATTGTTATCGTGCTGGTGTTTTGGGGGATAAGCACAGTACTGCTCTGGCGGCGTTTCTTGCATACAGAGATTCGGCTGCTGTTTCTTCTTTCCCAAACCATTGCCATTGCGCTTCTTTTTCCCCTATCCTACCAGGATCCCTGGGCGCCACCTTTAGAACTGCTCTCGATAAGCGTAGCTGGCTTCAACCTGGCTGCTCCTCTCCTCTTGCACTACGTCATCACATTTCCGGTGAAGCTCGGCCATACCCGGCAACGCTTCTGGGGACTGCTTCCTCTTTACGGGCTGGCTTTGTTTGTCTTTTTGGGATGTCTGCCCAACAACCTCCTGGGGATGCAGCTGAGCATTCTCTTCTTTGGCGTTGTGACCACATTAGCAATCTTTCTCATGATCTACGTGTACTTCTATCGGGCCGGGCTGGCTGAACGCCGGCGCTCGCGCGTTGTCGTTGCCGGCACACTTATGGCAGGGCTTCCTCCTCTTCTGTTGTACCTGCTGCCCACTTCCCTCCAATCTCCATACGTCATGCCGGAATGGGGAGCAGGCCTGTTCCTGATCATCGCTCCTCTCAGCTACCTGTATGCTACACTACGCCACAATCTGTTCGGCATCGACCGCCTGATTAATCGGGCCCTGGTTTATACCACACTGTCCCTGGCTATCTTTATCCTCTACCTGGGGCCATATCTGCTGCTCTATCGCTATCTTCCTGACGATCCATTTGTCCAACTGGTTATCGTCTCCGGCCTTACCTTGTGGATTGGGTGGACCTTCGATCGGATGCGAAAGCGTGTACAACAAGCGGCGGATCGCCTCTTTTATGGTGGATGGTATGATTACCCGGCAGTAGTCGAGACGGTTAGCGATGCTCTGGCGCGCAGCACCCAGCGAGAGCAGATCCTCGATGTGCTTACCCGCCAGGTACCTGACATGATGCAGCTGAGAAACGTCGATGTGTGGATTGGCGAGGCCGGTGCTGCCCTCCCTCCCTCATCATCGCAAGGACATTGCTTCGAGTTCAAAAGCGACGTACCTGCTCAATGGACGGTGGGGCCACACCAGGATGGCGACGATCTATCTGATGCCGATCAGCGCATTCTTCGCACTCTGGCCCAACAGGCTGAGATCGCCCTGAACAATGTTTTCTTGATCGAAAGGCTTCGCCATCAGCTTGATGAGATCCAGGCCAGCAGAGAAGCCCTGGCACAGGTCCAACATCAGTTGCTGCGCTCACGGGAGGAGGAACGAGCCCGCCTGGCACGTGACCTGCATGACGGTCCCATCCAATCGCTGGTGGGGCTTAATATCCAATTGGGACTGATGCTAAGCTCGCATGAGATCGCACCGCCGGTAGGTCAATCACTTAAAGAGATACGAGCGGAAGTGCGACAGCTTTCGGTGGAGCTACGTCATGTTTGCGCCGAGCTGCGCCCACCGATGCTCGACACCCTGGGGTTGGGCGCAGCATTGCGCGCCCACGCCGATGAGTGGTCTGCGCAGTACGGTGTAAAGACACAGCTTGATGTGCCTCCCGATGCCACGCTGCGCTCTCTGCCCGGAGAGGTTGCGGTCAATCTCTACCGGGTCGCTCAGGAGGTGCTGGTTAATGTCGGGAAACATGCCAGGGCACAGCAAGTTGATATATCTTTGACCTGGCAAGACAGTCGACTGATCATGACCATTCAAGATGATGGGCAAGGTTTCGAGCCTTCTGATACCCTTTACAACCTGACTGCTCAGAACCATTTCGGGTTGGCCGGCATGCAAGAACGGGTGGACTTGATCGGTGGGCGATGGTCATTGAAATCGGCCCCTGGGAAAGGCACGACAGTGTGTATTACCTGGAAACCTGAGGAGATATCTCATAATGAGCAGACTTGAAACAGACTCTTCGGCAGCGCACCCTGAAAATGAAAGTGTTGGCGAGCAACCTCTGTCTCGAGGGGCAATATGGGGACTGGTAGGCATCGCTCTGTTGGCGCTTATCTTGTTATCAATAATGGTGTTTGTCGTTCTGCCTGGTTTGAGGCAGCAGCCGGGCCTAGGCGTGGTGACGACCACACAGAGGGCACCTTCAAGAGATGATGCTGCTGTAATTGTCCGGCCCTTTCCTGAAACGACTGATGGGATCCATGTCTTCAACAGTCAGTTGGACGCCCAGGAGATGACCGAGCCTCAACTCGAGTTTGCTGCCACCCATTATGTCAGCGCGCAGAATATATTCGCCTCCGATGCCCGCCGCCTGCGGGCTCACAACCCCGAATTTATCGTTTTGAGCTATCGTCTGGGGTTGGGGTTAGGCTACCAAAACATGAACAATGACTGCCAACCGGATGGCACATGGCTGGAAGTCATCGAAGGGGAGAAACTGCTGCGCGAGTATCCCGAAGATCCTCAAGGGGATTGGTTTTTTGAGTACGAGGGTCAACGCGTGCTCCTCTGCGATCAGGGCTGGTATGTCATGGATATTGGCAATCCCTCATGGAGGGAGTATTGGTACGGAGAGGTTCTGCGCCAGGTTCAGGCTAATATGGCCGATGGTGTATTTGCCGACAGCTTGATTGTGCCCAATTACTATGGAGGAGATCGCTTTGAGCCGCCTTTGCCGGTCATCGACGAGGCATTTGAAAATCAGTGGTCAGGGAACATAGCGGAGTTCATCGCTCACGGACAGAGTGGAGAATTGGCTGATTATCACCTCATCGTCAACGCCGGCACGTGGGCCACCGGACGCGACATCACCGATTACTCAGGTGCGGACGGCGTGATGATCGAGGGCTTTGGCCGTTGGACCGAAGGGGACTACTTTTCCGTACAAGATGAGGATTGGCAGCTGCAGATGAATCGCATCCTGGGACTGGTGAACCTGGATAGAACTGTCTTGTTGCAGCAATATGTTGATGCAGCAAATGTGGAGGATCGTCTGTTTCTGTTGGGCAGCTACCTGCTTGTCAAAGGACACCACACTTATCTCGACCTGGAATTGTCCACAAAGCCGGAATGGTTTCCCGAATATGATATACCTGTCGGAAAACCTATTGATGAAATCCCCGCCTCAATTAGCATGCTTTGGCGCTCTGATTGGAACCTCTATGCCCGTGCTTACAGCAATGGCCTGGTGCTGGTCAACCCCTCCGATGCAACACAGACCGCCGATCTGAAAGCTGCCTACTATCAGGCTGTCCCTGTGGGCGGCGGTGCTGTGCCCTTGGACGGTGATATTTCTGCCTGGCGCGTGGACTACACCCCAATGACAGGCGTCACCCTGGAACCCAACCAAGCGGCTCTGCTGATCATCGAGGCGCCGTGATGCCGGAGCACCTTTCTACTTGAGATGTCTGGCGCTTCTCCGGTACTGGAGTACCAAGTACTCGCCCGGGAGATGGTACAAACCCGGTACTTTACTTCGATGACCTGGGTGCCAATTGTTTGCTATCATTTAGACAGAGACCGTCAAAGAATATTGTTACATCCTTTTTGTGAGATCATGACCCGCATCTTGATAGTCGATGACCAACCACTGTTCCGCCGCCACTTGCGTCAGCTGCTGACCCATGCTGGTCTGACAGTTGTTGGTGAGGCTGGCGATATCGCTGCGGCGAAGGAATTAGCGCAGGAGCTGCAACCTGACATCGCTGTTGTAGATGTCATGCTGCCAGGGGAGAGCGGGATAGATGGTACTCCTCATCTCAAAGCTTTGGTCGCCAATCTGCGTGTTTTCCTGATCAGCGCCCATCATGATCGCGCCCATATTCTCCAGGAATCGGCTGCAGAAGTGGGAGCCGAAGCCTTCATCCCCAAAGACGATCTCGATCTGGATGTTGTAAAAGGATGGGCGCGAACGTAGTGTGCCTAGCTGCCTTGATCATCCGGCTTTCGGGAACTATGCTCCAGCAAATGGCAGGTGCTCGGCGTGGTTTTGGGTGATGGGCTCCGAATAGTAATGGATACTGTTGGCGAATTCAAAATAGCTAGGTGGCTACCGGCCGCAAGGTTTCAAAACGCGATTTGCGGGTCTGGGTGAAAGGTGTTCCAAGAAACCATTGATCAACCCGAGCCAAGTTTATGGCGGCAGCAGTGAAATATGTTGCAGGTGGGTCTTAGCATGACCAACGTATCGAGCATGACGCAAACCGAAAATGCGAATAACTTGATCCTATAGGAATTTCCTTTTTTGACCTGGCCTACATCCAAGTTGCCAAGCGGTGTCACCGAAGTGGCAAGTGCTGAGTGCCGAGCAACCCGGGAACGAGTTCCCAAACGCTTCTAATCTTGTTTACAAACGAGTCTAG
>JAFGMS010000530.1 GCA_016927375.1 Anaerolineae bacterium | reverse complement strand
ATTATCACGATTAAATTCTCCAAGCGGGAAAAGAGCCATATTCTGAGTATTACTGCGCTTCAGCAAAATAAACCGTGATAATGTCTAATATCATGGTTCGGTGCCGATATCCATCCCTGACGGGTATGGGCTGGCAATTGACTCGAGATAGTCGGTCAGCAGCTCGGCCTCTTCATCTGTCCCGGCGAAGGGCGGCATAAAGAAGCGCGCCTTGTGCGGCTCTTTGACCACCGCCAGGATCATCTCCCGAGCCCAACCCTGGGTGAGCACTCCGACAGGCGCAAGCCCTATCGATGAAGCGTGGCAGTCGTTGCAATGATACTGGAACAGCACCTCACCGACTTCGAGCCGGTCGGCTTCGGGCAGGGCCAGCAAGGCGGCCTCGTCGATTTCTCCATCAGCCGAGACTGCCTGGGGGTAATTCTCGGCGATATAGGCATGAGTCCACACGCCGCCTTCCAGATAGCCGCTCTCACGCAGCGGGTCGACCTCCTGCGGGGTGATCTGGTTGCTGAGCACGACATTGTAGATGATAAACGGCTTGCGCACGGCCTCCCGCAGGAACTCACCGGAACCGACGGCGACAAAGCCCACACTGAACAACATGATCGCAAAACCGAAAGTCACCCACCTGGGATTGCGATAGGGCACCAGATACAACATGGCGATCACCAGCGCGGTCGATGCCAGGACGATCCCCATCATGATATTGAGCAGCGCTGCGGCCGCAAGCGCTGCTTTGGCCGATTCGGGCAGCGCGATAAACCACCAGACCCCACCGACGATCACCAGCGCGCCCCCCACCAGTCCAAACCGCGCCGAGCGCTTGCTGATCAACGTCATCAAATCAAAGTCACCGTTCCTGGAACGCCAGGTAGCATGCAGATAGACATACAGGGCAGCCAGCACCAGGGAACCACCCGTGCGGGCAATAGTCTGGGGATAAAACTGCGGGTTTAAGAACCCGGTCCAGAAATCGTGGTTCTGTACCCAGGCACCGGGGTTGAGCATGAAGGCGGTAATCGCAGCGATGATCACCAGGCTGATCCAGGCCGACACTGCGTAAATCCAACCAATGGTCTGGTGTGTCCTGGATGGCAGCTTACCCCAATAATAAAAGAAGATAAAGGCCGAGGCGATCTCCAGCACGAAGAAGACGTATTCCATCGCCCAGCCGAATACGAAGGTATGGATGAGGGCTTCAGTTGCCAGCGGCGAGGCCAGCCCGATAGTCCACCAGATGCCCACGCCGGTGATGGCGCCGAATACTACGGTGAGCATAATGAAGAACCAGGTATGCTCCTTGAGGTAGGCAAGATAGTCCTGATTGCCGGTCTTGTAAGCATGGCTGGTCTCCATTGCCAGGAATATTCCTCCGCCGACGGCATACATGGCGACATAGACATGGATCACGGCGATGGCGGCGATCAGCATAGGGGCCGTTAGCATGGGAACATACCACCAGGGATAGTGCATGGCTGTCTCCTTCCAAAGCAGTTATTACTGATTAGTTTTTAGCAACCTCTCGATGTTGCTATGCTCAAAGAGGCACTCTTCGTTCCAGATCCGTCGCTCCTTCGTTGATCCTTCGTTTTGAAGCACAAGGAGCCTCTCGGGCCCATCCCGGCTGCTCCAGGAAACTTGGCATTGTCGAATTAGTCAAACACAGCAACGAACCAAAAGTGCCCGGTCATAAGCGCCAAGTTTACAATGCGGTTAACCGCTCAGAGTATCTGAGTGCAAGTATGCAGGTTGGGGGGGTTGCATGTAAACGCGACAAGTACAATGGATTAAGACACGAAACGCTGCCATAAACTGGACGCTGATTGCTGAACATTTGCATCATGTGAATTGTATATGGAGGAGACGTGTTTTGACAAAGGCGAAAGATGATTCAGAGCATCTCTCCGAAGAGGCTGCCTGATGCATCATGTGTCATCGAGGACGACCAGGATGGTTGTCCTCCTACCAACCAATCTTTGCTAAAGACACGCACTTGCGCGGTGATGGGTGCTATCTATACTCATGATAGATTCAACACAGGAGATACATCTAATGGACAACGAAAAAACCCAACCCGCTATAGAAACACAATCTCTGTATATCAAAAAAGATGAACCTAAACCCGGTCTCTCGCTGCCACCAGGGTATATTGTACTGTGGCTTGTCACCATTCTCTCACTGGTGCTCAACGTTCTGATTCTACGCCAGGTTGCCTTTGCCAAGCAGGCGGCCCAGCAAGCGATTGACGATGCTATTGTCACAGTGGGCAACCTGCAAGATGCAGCTTTCACCTATACTGCCGTCATCGAAGACACCATCCCCATCAACGCCGATTTGGGGCTCAGCGAATCCATCCCTGTCCCGGTCGACGAGAACCTTCCGCTGGATGCCACTATCAGCGTCCCGGTGGAAATAGGACCATTTGGAACGTACACCGTCACTCTTCCCGTCAGTGGCACAGTGCCGGTTAGAACAACGCTTCATATCGTCATCGATCAGCCCCTTCACGTCTCGACCACTATACCCGTCAACCTCGAAGTCCCCATCGAAGTAGCAGTCAAAGACACACCGCTGAAGGCAACGCTCGATGATGTAATAGTCCGCTTGGAGGCATTAGCCGCGCAGCTCGATAGGCCGCTGCTGTCCTTTGGCCGGAGCGAACCGGAGATCACGACTGAGACCGTACCATGACTCGCCCGCAGCATGTCATCTGCAAAGCGGCAGCAGATGACCAGGCAGAGATCAGACAAACAAGCTTGATATAAAAACCGGACCTTTCGCGTTTACGTCCTACGCGAGGGTTCGGTTTGTACACTTGTTGGAACTTTTGCTGCGAGCCAAATTGACCGCTCTGCGATGTTAAGGGACAAAGCAGCGGTGAACTCGATTTTAGGCTCGCGAGAGCCCCTCTTATCCAAATCTGATACTGCTCCGGCCTCGTCCGAAGAGCGATCCGAAGAATGCAGCAATCCCAACCAACGGGAAACACACCATGAAACTGCCCAGTATGATAACGCCAAGGCTGAAACCCGGCTCCAAAATAGCATAAGCCGGATCGTCCGGTTTGTAGTAAACCGTCACCGTTGTACCAGTACGGTATTTACTAACCGTCTTCTGGACTGAGTTCCGCATCGATGTAGTGCCATCCATCATGGTGATCATCGTATTCTCGTATTGTTCGCCATTGACATTGTAAGTATAGAGAACATCGGCACTGTACATGCGCTCGTTATCCGAGTTTCGGCTCTCCCTCAACTCAGAGCTGATCACCTGCCCCTGTACTGTAGGCCAGGACTTACTTTCATAGGCTTCTCTAACTGTATCTCCCATGAAAATGTACATTCCTACGCCGACGCCAATAAAGATTATCGCAGCGATAGTGCCGCTAACAATTCTCAGACAGCCTCCAACAGGGTTGAGTATATTCCTTCCAAAGTTCATGGTATTACCCTCCTCGTCTGAAAAACAGATCACGTAAACAGTTGTCTCAAATAACTTTACACAGGTCCAAGGCTGGGAGTTCGGTTCGCAAGTGTTCAGACCAATCGGCAGCTTGACGCAAATCGGTGTAGTCTGATTGGGCAGACTGAAGGGCTTTGAGTAAGCCTTGATGCAAGACAAGTAGCT
>JAFGMS010000529.1 GCA_016927375.1 Anaerolineae bacterium | reverse complement strand
GATAGCTCATCATAATGTGTCCCTGTCATTTTACGCCTTTTTCCTCACAGCCCCCTACAATTGAGTTCGCCAACAGTATCAGTTACGTCTCTTGTTCAGAGGTAGCCACGCTTCACCCGCAACCGGGCCATCGGGACTGATCTCAATTGAAGATGCGTTTGTGGGTATAGAGCTGTAAAAAATCGGATGATAGGTTGTCAGACATAAACATTCGTTGGGTGGTTATTATTCAAGGCTGTAGTATGTAATGATTGGCATCAAGCTCCCTTCTGAGCAAAAGAAACGATTCACAAAGTCGTGGTAAACGTCATTATTGCCGTAGACCAGCTAGCATCTCGGCTGTGTTCCCAACAAATTCCAGCCCGGCATTTCGTCCTACACCTGTATAGATGCTTGCACCGGTCTTTTTGTTGCCCAATTGTATACCAATTTCCGAGCGTAGCGACTCATTCACCTTAGATGTCATAGCGCCAAGCCTGGGAGCAGGAAGATCTACGCCGATTTCGCGCTTGGCCTCGATGGCGAGTGTGTAAAGCCGATCTTCGAGCTGGAGGTTAATAAGCGTTTCGGTTACATGGAGGCGGGTAATGCGAGCACCGGAATAGGTTGTGAACTGGTATATCCGTCCTTGATGATATAGACCAAAGATGAAACCGGTAAAAAAACTGCCGAGCCAGGGAATCTTGGCAACAGAACCAAAAAGCGAAACACCTTTGTCGTCAAAATGATTGGTTTGCATCCAAATCCAAGCTGCAGGCATGGAAGTACCCCAATCTTTTTCAATATAGCCGCGCCCACCTGTCATATCGATTGACTCGCCGTTGAGGGTAAGTAGGCCCTGAATAGTATGATCAAAGCTTAAGACACCATGGTAGCATTCCAAATATGGCACAAAGCGATACCAGCCCATGGCGCCGGGAGCGAACAGCCGGACCGGCCACCCTTGGATGCCGGAAAAGGAAAGATTGGCCGTGATTTTTTTGGGGCCGGAGCCGACGTTAAGTTGTAGGCCGTCAAGCGAAAACGATGAGTCTGCGATGTTTATCAGAAACGTGTTCTTCGCTGTTGTAAATGCGTCGATAGGAAAGGAGAAATAGTGGGCGGTGGAATGATGGCTGGATAGTACCTGGGTAAATGCATGGGAGTGAGATGGAGACAGTGCAATGCCGGGGATGATCGCCACCGCATGCTTTTCAGTCTTATCCACAAATTTGAAGTACCAGCCTTCGAAATAGTGCTTTTTTCTTAAATTCCCCTGAAAAATCTCAGGACGCCAAATCTTCATTTTGACATCTTTCATTGAATGGCATGGCAAAGACATACCAATGTTATCATTCTTCCAAATGGCGACCCTGTGCCCTACACATCAGCCGCCATACCCGGTCCCACAAAACATCCCGATCGATGCCGCCGTCGAGGGCGCAAATTCGCTGCTTCTTATTGCTCACCTGATCTCACTGCTCGCATGGCCGAACCGTTACTCTATCACTTTCTGACAACAGGGAACAACTGAGTACTGAGGCAAATCAGCGGCCCAGGTAGCGGTAAAAGAGCGTGTCGTCCTCTCCAATCCGTTGAGCCACGATGTGAGGGTAGGTTGCTTCAGCCATCGGCTTAACCTTATCGAGTGCAGGAGCACCGAATTTCATCCGGTACACTGAGCGACCGATCTCCGAAAAGCTCGTATAGCTTCCTACCAGCAAGAAAATCACCAGTACTACAAACGGCAGTATGACACGACGGTGCTTCAGATGCTGCATGGCATCGACCAGCATGTGCACAGCAAAAGCCCACAGCACCAGCAGCGAAGGGATCGACCCGCGCATTACGATGTCGTTATTGTAGCCCATCTTGAAAAGCGGCAGCACCGTCAGCACCATGCCGGCCAGCGCGAACACACCCCACGGCATCTTTGGAGCACTATCTTCCCCACGCCTGAGCGCTCGTGCCAGCCAGATGACAGCCCCAGCCGGCAGGACAAACTCCAACAGTAAGAATAATACCAGCACCGATATATATTCACCGCGGTCCTTGACCAGATTCCACAGCAGGCCACTGGGAAAATCGTATTGGTTGGATGAGATGTAGAGCAGGTTCACCGCTGCCAGCCAAAGCGAAGCGATATTCAAAGACAAAGAGGCTGGTTTTAACAACTCAGGGAGCTGTCTCCGCCACAGGAACACAATCAGCAGCCCAAGCAGATAAGGCGCGATACCCACCATCCCGAAAGGGCTCCACAGTACGCTGGCGGCAATCGCCAGACCCAGATAGCGGAAATCACGCACATCTTCGAGACAGGCAAAGGTCAGCCCGGCTACCAGCCAGGCCGCTAGTGTATGCTGCGGCACCCAATAGAGCAGCGCCGTCTGTGATGTGTACTGGATGGGCTTGGCCCATATCTCGATGTGTTTGCCCCATTCGAAGGCTTTGCCCAGGTAGCCGTAATAGCCGATCACGTCCATGCCGCTGGCGAGGCAGAAAAACAGCGCGGCCACCAGCAGTTTCCACCAACGCCGTCCCTCCCCCAGGTTACCTGCCATACGGCCGAACCATAGGAACGAGAGCCATAAGCCTGCCAGCGCCCAGACAAAGATGAAGACATTGGCCGCCTGCCAACCGAACAGCTTGCCGAAGGCCGCCGCCGGCAGATAGTAGCCGACATAGTAGACGATATTGACCACCTTGCCCTCGAAGGTCATCTGGAGCGGCCAAGAGTCGAAGATCAGGGCCTTGAAAAGCGCATTGTGCGACTTGTAGTCGCTGTTTTGCAGCCCAAAGCCGCCGATGCCCGAGAAGGCCGTCCAGGCTACGATCAACAGCAGGGCCGGCCAGAATGATTTCAAGGCTGACTTGATCATCTTCCAGGAGATCTGCCTACCGGCCGGCACCAATGCATAGATGGCAGCTCCTATCGCCAGCACGGCAACGGCTGTTGTCAGCCAGTCAAAGGGAGGCCGCAGCCAGCCGAAAGCAAAGAATGGCACCGGGATTAACAGATAAATTGTGGTTAGAGCAGCAAGAGGTGATGGGCGAGTGTTTTCCATAGTTCGTAACTGTTTAGGGAGTGTCTATTCGATTATAAACTGGCGCTTCCGGACAGCGATATCTGTATAGAGTTCTCGGCGACTGGTATTCAGTGATCAGCTCACGGGCGCTGGCTATCTATCATGTTCAAGAACCTGTTCGCTGAACATCGGTTTCTGAACTTATTGTACGTCAAAATACCCCTATAGCTAATCCGGGCATTCTACAGATCGGCAGATGTGCAAGTGCTCAGACAGGATACTGTAGTATCTATCCGTAAATGGTTTTGCATCAATGGTCCCTAAGCCTCGTGCCCTAATTACCCTTCCCCAGCCTGATGCTGAACCGCGTACCCTGTCCCGGCTTGCTTTCAACTGCGATCTGTCCCCCGTGTGCCTGTACCAGCTGGCGGGCGATGGCAAGGCCCAGCCCGCTGCCGGTGCCGGACTGCCGGGCCCGAGAGCGATCACCGCGCCAGAAACGGTCGAAGACGAATGGCAGGTCTTCCGGCGCGATGCCGGAACCGGTGTCCTGTATAGTTAGGCATACGCCGCTGCCACCGTCCAGAGGACTCGCCGCCAGGGTGATGCTCCCGCCACGGGAGGTATGGTGCAGCGCATTATTCACCAGGTTAGAGAGCACCTGATCGAGGCGATCGGCATCGACGAACATCTGGCCGGTATCGGGGGCAGCCTCCGCTCGGAGGGTGAGCCCGGCCTCGGCAGCCTGCCCGTTGAAGCTGGTGGCAACATCAGCAAGCAAATCAGCAGCCTCTACCCATTGGCGATGCAGGGGAAGCTGCCCGGCCTCGGCCAGCGATAGGGTTTGCAGGTCACTCACCAGACGAGCCAGCAGGCGTGTTTCATCCAACGTGGCTGTGATATGTTCACGAGTTGGCTCGTACACACCATCAAGCACACCCTCCAGGTTACCCTGGATGATGTGTAGGGGGGTACGCAGCTCATGGGCCACATCGGCGGTCAGGTTGCGGCGCTGTTGTTCAGCGCGGGCCAGCTCGGTGGTCATGCGGTTGAAGCTGCGGGCCAACTTGCCGAACTCGCCAGGGCCGCCTTCCGGGACGCGGGTGTCCAGATCGCCCTCGGCCACAGCGTCGGCGGCAGCCATGATGTTGGACAGCGGTGTGCCAAATTCACGGAAGATCAAAGCGGCGACGCCGGCCACCATCAGGGGAAAAGCCAGCGAGATAGCGCATCCGGCCATCCACACCAGCTGGCCCAGTGGCTTGCTGCCCTGGATGGTCCGGAAGATGATGAAGATGCCGCCCATTATACCCAGGAACAGAATCGTCAAACCGAGGAAGCCTCTGGCCATGCGCATGAGCAAGAAGCGGTTCTTAATAGGTCGCCAGGCTTCCCAGCCAGGGTGATGCTCATGATGCGCGTGGGCGTATGGTGGGAAGTGTTTCCAGAATCCAAAGCGCCGGTCGATGTGGTGTGGGGGGTATCTGCGAGGAAAACCTCTCCTGCCGGGTCTCATGGCTCGTGCCCTCTGGGGGATGAGGGATGGAGGATGAGGGCTAGAGCGTAAGGGATGGTATATTGGCACAAGGTGTGATCTTTGCCCAGATTGGTAATAAGGAGTACCTCACGGCATAACAAATCACTTTCTTCGCTCTCCCATGTTCCCAGGTTCTGAAAAGATCTGGCTCTTTGCTTATACATGTCCTGTTTCCTCAATTGGCGTTTGTGCTCTCCATTTCACAATCCCTGAACCCTACTCCCCAATCCCCATCATGGTTCATCCGTGAACTGGTAGCCTATACCGTAAACCGTGAAGATGTAGCGAGGGTCAGACGGATCGTGCTCCAGCTTGCGTCGCAGGTTCTTGATGTGCGAATCGATGCTACGGTCGAAGCTGGAGGCCACCATGCCATGCAGATGCTCGATCATCTGCTCGCGGCTGAGGACCTGCCCGGGATGTTGAGCCAGCACGGCTAACAGCCGGAACTCGTTGGGGGTCAGATGGATGCTCTCACCATCGCGGGTGACACGATGCTGCTCCAGGTCGATGACCAATCCGGCGGCAGTGATCTGCCGGGGGGATGTCAGGCGGCCCTGTGCCCGGCGCAGCAGGGCTCGCACCCGGGCTACCAGCGTTCGTGGTGAGAAAGGCTTGGTCACATACTCATCAGCACCCAGCTCCAGACCGGCCACCTGATCGCTCTCCTCAGTACGGGCGGTCAGCATGATGATCGGTACATCTGTCTCGCGCCTTAAGGCGCGGCACACCTCCCAGCCATCCATCTCTGGAAGCATCAAATCAAGCACGATGAGATCAGGGTGCTCGCTGCGAGCGGCGGCCAACGCGGCACGCCCATCGCCGGCGGTGATTACCTGGAAACCATCTTTTTCCAGGTAATCACGCGCCAGCTTGACAATTCTGGGTTCATCATCAACAACCAGGATAGTTCCGTCCACTGTTCAAGCCTGTTTAGATACTACTGCAGTTGGGCAGAAATAGTCCGGCAGTATACGACCGCAGGTCGTCGATGTCCTTCATACCCAACTTTCTAAGTGTTTCGCAGGTGACCATAACTGACGGCTTACTTGTGCCGCGAAACACTACGAGAGTGTGGCGCTGCTCGCTACCAACATGCTCCGGCGATTGTCTTTCTCCATTATAAGTGCGCTGTCGAGTGCTGCAAATAGTCCGGAGCACATGCCATCGATATCAGAGGTCCGCTGAATGGTTTTTAAGTTATTGATGATTGGTTGATTGAGTGATTGACGATTGAAAAACAGATTGTTGCAAGGACCGGGCAATTATCCAATCGTCACCTATCTTGTTGTCCGGTACATCCACGCTGCCTGTCATTCCCGCTTTCGCGGGAATCCACTCGTGCACAAGCGACTGTCATTCGCAAAAGGACAAGCTACCGCGCGCCGGTCTCATCGGCCTTTTTGCCGGTTTCCGCATTTTCTTTGTTTGGCGGCTCTCCATACTCATGCCAGGTGTGGCGATGCCCAGCCCAACGTACATGCCTGGCCCACATCATTGGTGGATGATGCCAGTGAAACGCACGGAACAACATGGCCATTGCCATCAGAAAAAGTAGCCCGCTACAACAGAAAGGTCCCATAAATGGGAAATGAGGAACAGCAGCACGCCGCGTCATACGGGACATGAGGAATGGATGAGCCAGGGAAAGGCTCTCTGCCTCTTCACCGGTATCAGCAGTTCCCTGAACATACCCGTGGGCTGCGCCTGCCCGATAAGCCAGCATGCCGGTTGCGGCGAACCCGCCCAGGATGATCAGTGCCAGCAGGGCACGAACGAAAAAGGAATGTCTACGAAACATATCAGCCTCCATAATGTGAATTCATGTAATATTGGGCACGATACCCAGTCATTGTTTGCAGTATGAAGGTTGATTGTGTAGAGATGATGGAGGTACACGGCAGGTTCTGTGGAGAATCGACCTCAGTGTGGAATTGATAGCCCACTAAGCTCATAATCGTTCCTGTTTCAACATGACGTTCCGGCAATGCCCGATTGCATGACGGCTTGTCTTAATCTCCAAGGAGGACACACTCATGAGCTTCCTGTTAGCGAACCAACCCGGCAGGATACTTTCCAACATTCTCGTGTGTCGAGAAAAAAGATCGAGATGTTTTCTAAAAAACATTTCGATCTTTTTCCGCTGCATACACTGGCTGTGTAGGCAGGCCACGATTCATCATTCCCACGCTTTGACGTATTAACAGTTTCATCCTCATTGCCATCACCCGTCTTGCACACGGTGAGCAAATATCACCATGCTATCGCCCTCGGAGCTAACCAACCAATCCGGTCGGTGCCTAAGGGTTTTAACCAGCTCTTTATCTTGACTTTTATC
>JAFGMS010000528.1 GCA_016927375.1 Anaerolineae bacterium | reverse complement strand
GATGCTTTTATCTCCTCCGCCCTCGATAGAATTCTACACTAATTTCGAGTGGGGAGTTGTCTCACCTATCTTGGCACAGAAGGCAGCTGGTTGACAAAGAGGACTATGTATCAACGCTCACCGTTGAAATTGAGAAGCCACACAAGAAGCACGACAGTAACCAGATAATCTTGCTAGAGACTGCTGGTGACAAAGTAAGTCCGTTAGCTGAGGATTTCTTCTCTTGGGGAATATGGGTGTTAGAAGAAGTCTATAAGGATGTAAGGCGCTTTTACGAGGACTCTCATAATAGCACGGTTATTGCATATCTCTGGGCTCGAACTATTAGGTGTCCAAATCCTCAATGTGGAGCAGCGATGCCAATGGTTCGTCAATGGTGGTTGTCAAACAAGCCCAAACGAAGAATAGCTTTGCGCCCAGTAATAGACCAGAGGAATAGGCAGTATCACTTTGAGGTCGTATCTGGTGACGCAATAGACTTTGATCCAAGTCAAGGTACCACTGGTCGTTTGTCAGCTCGCTGTTTGGTGTGTGAACAAACCGTGGAGGCTACTTACCTCCAACAGGAAGGACAAGAGGGTCGTATAGAGGAGATACTTCTAGCGGTTGTCTATGTAGACCAAGCATCAACGAGCAAGCAATATCGCGTTGCTGCACAGAGTGATTATGAGATTCTTGGTGAGCTTGAGACTGAACTTGCACAGCTTTTAGAAGGGAATGACCAGTCACTGTTGAGTATTCCAAATGAATCTCTACCATATCTCCGAAGCATCTTCAATGTTCACGTTTATGGAATAACTGAATGGGGACAGCTTTTTAACGCTCGTCAAGTATTTGTTGCGCTTAAGTTCATTGAGAAGATTCAGGAAGCGTACAAACAAATTACACAGGTTGCCTCGGAGGAATATGCGCAGGCAATTGTGACTTACTTGGCTTTGAGTCTAGATCGACTTATTGAGTACAACACGACAAGCTGTGTTTGGCAAACAGGCAGTGAGGCAATTACACCGACATTTGGACGCCAAGCACTGCCAATGATATGGGACTATGTTGAGGTTAATCCATTCAGTGGCTCAATTGGAGACTGGGAAAAGAATTTGCAGCGAACCGCTGATGTGATTCAACATTGTGCTCGTACTGCGTCAAAAGCAGCAGATATCTACCATGGAACTGCAACCCGTCTACCACATAACCATAGCTCGTTGTCTGCGGTGATCACAGACCCACCTTACTATGATGCAGTACCATATGCAGATTTGTCAGATTTCTTTTATGTATGGCTTAGACGCTCGGTTGGTAATTGTTATCCAGATGTATTCGAAACTCCATTAACCCCGAAATCAACAGAGATTGTTCAATTAGCAGAGAGGAATACTCTATATCAGCATAAAGATAAGGAATTCTATGAGGAGCAACTTACCGAGGCGTTTAGGGAAGCAAATCGGGTGTTGGTGGATAGTGGAATCTTTGTTGTTGTTTTTGCACACAAATCAACAACTGCATGGGAAACTCTCCTGAATAGTCTGCTTCAGGCTGGACTGGTTGTGACTGCGTCCTGGCCGCTACACACAGAGACATCAAGTCGCTTGCGTTCTCATGGCTCTGGATCCCTGGCTTCCTCGATTTTTATCGTGTGTCGCAAACGAGTCGCAGATCATGAGGGTGTATTTGATGATGTGAGTACAGCATTGCGGGTTCGAATCCGCGACCGATTGGATTTCTTCTGGTCACAGGGTATCCGGGGTGCAGACTTCTTCATCTCAGCCATCGGCCCGGCAGTAGAGGTCTTTGGACGTTACAAAACTGTTCGAAAGCTCTCCGGTGAGGTGGTGAGCGTCAGCGACCTGCTCACGCTGATCCAGGAGGCAGTCGCTGATTATGCACTGGGACAGATCATGAATGGCCGGTATCGCATGGGCGCGGTCGATGCACCAACGCGCTTCTATGTCATGTATCGATGGAGCTATGGCAAAGATAAGCTAACCTTCGACGATGCACGGCGGCTGGCTCAGGCGCTCGGCGCGGAGGTGGGTGAACTGATTCACCGGTTGGGATTGCTCAAGCAGTCCGGTGAGGATGTCAATCTGCTTGGACCACTCCAACGCGAGAAAGTAGAGCGGCTGGGTGAGCGTGGGCGTGAAGGGGCTGATGTACCACTGATCGACCTGGTGCATCGGGCTGTGCTGCTGTGGCGGGAGGGAGATCGGATGGCGCTGGCCAACTATCTCACCACGCATGCCATGGGCCGCGAGGACGCGCTTCGGGCAGTCGCCCAGGCACTGGTCAATGTGCTGCCGGATGGGGATCGGGAGCGTCAGCTCCTGGAAGGCTTCCTGGTCGGGCAGGATAACCTGCCGCCCGCGGATATGGGTCGAGAAGTCAGGCTGCCGGGGATGGAGTAACCAGTGGATTACCGAAAGGCCATCATGCCCCCCACGGTGGAGATCAGAAATGCATCCCGGCTGTTGTTCTACATGCTTGTAGCCCATGTGGATGCCTGTAACTGCATCCCCTCTATCGACTTTGGTGGCCTTGAAGCCAATAAAGAATGCTTTCTGCAGATGGAACTGATCACACGCAATATTGAAGGCGTTCTCATGATGGCAGAACAAGACCTGATACTGCTCTCTCCAGCAATGTCAGTAGCACGTGCTACATATGAGATTGCTATACGGATATTGTGGATGCTACACCCCAATGACCCATTCGAGAGGGAAAACAGGTGGTTGTCGCATGTTGCTGATTGGGACAGTAAGTACTACAAAAAGTCAATCAACTTCTACCAGAAAATGGGTGCAGATGCGTCGGAATTGACTGCACAGCAGGAATCGTTACGACGCATGTCGGATACTGTACGGTATGCACTGGGGCAAGTGAAGCCAGGCAAATACAAGCCAATCCCACTCCCGAATCTGCGTGAAATGTTGAAATCTATGGGCGAAGAACGGAAATACTTGCTGTACCAGATTACGTCGCAATATGCCCATGGAGGTGGAGCTGCAGCCGCGGCTCTCTATCGGGAAGAACTCAAACCAGACGGAAAAATCAGTGATGGAACCCGATCTCTAGAGTGGCATTTCCCCATGAAAATGTGCTGGTACAGCCTTTATGCTGCAGGCAACAGATTCCTGGAA
Source organism: Anaerolineae bacterium (assembly GCA_016927375.1). GTDB lineage: Bacteria > Chloroflexota > Anaerolineae > Aggregatilineales > UBA3940 > JAFGMS01. The sequence goes on along the minus strand of JAFGMS010000528.1, from coordinate 943 downwards.
GTGGTCGGAAAGGGCCCATTCATCACTGACGAAGATGCAAAGAAAGTGATTGAAGCCATAAACGGGATTGTCTGAATATTACCACGGAGTGCTGAGCAATGGATTATGTCGAACAACTCTATAAGACCTACGATCTGATCGACAGCGAGCAGTACACAGCCGCGATTATGGAATCTGCACGCGGCATTGAGGCACTCCTCCATGATCTGTACGAGGAGGCAATCAAGCACAGCCAAAAGCATAAGGCTGAACAGGTGCAGGCAGAGTTCGAGGGCATGGGAGGCAAGAAGGGGTTGTCCTTTGGGCAGTGGGGGCGTCTCTTCAAGCAGACGCCTATCGCCGATATGCTCAAGCAGCGCGGCTACAAACTTCGCTACCTCAATGCCGGGCGTCTCTACAACCTGACCGATCTGCGCAACATCTCAGCACATGGCGGCCGGGATGATTATGAGCCTACCCGTACCGAGGCCGAGCTCATGCGCAATACGCTTGAGCTGTTCTTGCAGGATGCGCGGATCGAGGTGCCGCCACGTCCGGAGACCCAACAGACAGTCGAAAAGCCTGCCCAGCCACAGGCCAGCAGCCACCTTCCGGCCTGGACATCCATTGCTAATCCACACGAAGACATCCGTGAGCGGCGCTTTGATCTGGGGATCTTCGCTATTCACCTGGGCGAGGTTGCTTTTGGGGATGGGCAGTCAGAGTATGTCGATCCTGACGCCTTTTTCAATCTTACTTACCTGACGCGCGGACTGCGCATGCAGCTTGTCGGGCTGCTTCAGCGGCTCTCCAGCGATCCAAAAGCCAGCGCTGTTGTTCGCCTGGAGACAACCTTTGGCGGCGGCAAGACCCATACCATGCTGGCGATGTATCACCTGGCGCGCTCCGGTCCTGACCTGGCACAACGTGATGATATTCGCAACCTGATGAACGAAGCGCGGGT
>JAFGMS010000527.1 GCA_016927375.1 Anaerolineae bacterium | reverse complement strand
CGCACAGAGAAAATCTAAAAATCTCTGCGTTCTCCGCGGGCTCTGCGGTGAGTTGAAAAGCGTCATTTATGCCCGCGCGCAGTATAAACATCAAATCGCTTGGGTGATGAGTTTTAGACATTACAGCTAAAGTCGCTCTGTTGCTGTTGCCGATACCTATCCTGACGCTCATAGAATTGGTTGTGATAGCCGGCATATCTGGGCAGGTATCGTAGGTCGGATTTCAATCCGACCATCACGGCTACGGATTGTCTTACAGGGTTAACTTTAGCGGTTTTGCAGTTTTAGTTTGTAGTTCACAGCCAAAAGCTAACAGCTAAAAGCCAATCGCTGATAGCTGAGTAGTTACGTCTCTGCTTGTTTTAGGGCTCTTAATGCCCGCAGTGTGACCCACTTGTTGGGTTGTTTCTTGACTCCAAAATTTCCCCATGTTTTGCCCGTGTAATCATATTCGAGCGGCCAGCGCCCCTGCTGATCTTGCTTCTCTCTGAGCAGAGCCAGCGCGCTCTTCAAACGAGGATCGCTGCCATAGCCTAACCCGATCAACGCTTCGACATTTTGCAGCAAATCGGTGACGTAGAAGACCGGGAAGCCGAACCTCCACCAATTCCGGCTTGGTTTATCACTGAAGCCTGACGGGTAATCAGACTCAGCCGGATCGGTGCCAAGCAGGAAGTCAACACCCTGCTGTATGGCACGCTCGACGAGCGGTGTCCGCCGGTCGGTTGGTAACTTGCTGAAAGCCAGCATGACCTTGACACCGCCCCAGGCGCAGGGCAGCTTGTTATTTGACCCGCAAGCGAACGTCGGCCCACACTTGCCGGCATAGTAGCGCATTGCTGCCTGTCGATCCGTTGATGGGGCCAGACCCTCACCTGTCACGGTGCGTGCCATCCACTCGAAGGCCCCCTCCAGCCGCGGATCATCGTACCCCAGGTCGAGCAGCGCAGCGCACAGATTACCCTGCAGGCAGTCAGCCGTCCCTGACGGCGCTCCGGATGCCGAGAACTGCCCGCCCGCTGCCAGGGCGTGATCGAGCAGATAGTCACATGCTTTGCCGATCCGCTCATCCTGATCTGCTGTGGCTCCCAACTGAGCCAGCATGATCACTGCCCAGACCGTCCCCTTGTATTTAGGGTAGTAGCCGGGGCCGGGCTCGACCCAGTAACCTTCGTCCTCCATGCCATCCAGGATCGATGCAATAGGCCCTTTGGCCTGTGCTTCTGCCCGCGCCGCTTGCAACTCGGGATCACCCGGCGCGAGATCACATAGGTCTCGCAGCGCCAGGTAGCGAACACCCGGCATATTTGCCTCTAATAACCAATCAAGAGAATTGCTGTTAAGCTGCTCTTGCCAAGACACGATCTCACCTCCCCAGCCCTGAAGCTACCATACTGCTGCGATACTTCTACCATACTCGTGATGGCTCTTGCGCCCGTCCGCCATCTGGCCCGGCCCTTGTCCTTGCGTCTTCTGAGCATCCCCCTTTCATTCTCCTTCCGTTCTCCTTGAGTTCCGCGTAAATTTTCCTTACCACTCCGGCTCCGTCATCTCGAAGTTCGAGCTGCGCACGATGGCTCGGGCCGGAAAGTATGCGGCCGCTGTGAACAGCCTTTGTGACCATTTTTTACAAACTCGGACGTCTGCTGCGGTCCATGGAGAATACGTTCTTCCGGCCCTGAGCGGTATAATTCACCCCGATTGCAGCTGTTCAGCTATTTGCTTCTATCTACTGGATAGTTGTGAGTGATGCGGTTTTTGTTATCAGCCTTATTGCGTGAGAACTAACTACTGTTCGTCACGTATTACGTCTCACGCCTCACTTGTCATCTCGTCTTAGGGCTACCAACAAGGGTATTGCCGCTGAGACCTAGCTGGGCGTCTGCCCTAACCTAATCATACTCAGGAGTAGCCCATTATGAAACTCGGTCTGATCGGCCTGCCCATGAGCGGCAAAACGACCATCTTCAACGCGCTAACCGGTGCCAACCGCCCGACCGACGTCGCCGTGCCCGGCAAGATCGACGTGCAGATAGCAGTTGTCAATGTCCCCGATCCTTACCTGGAGCCGCTGGCAGAGATATTCAATCCTCGCAAAATCGTTCCGGCCCAGATAGCCTATGCCGATATCGGTGGGCTGGCCAAAGGGATCAGCTCTGGAGGGCTTTCCGGCCCATTCCGCAATGAGCTCAACCAGATGGACGGCTTCTTGCACGTCGCTCGCGCTTTCGAAGACTCCAACATACCGCATCCGGATGGCAGCATCGATGCCCAGCGTGACCTCGACACGCTCGATACCGAGTTCCTGCTGGCTGACATGATGGTGGTCGAGCGGCGTATCGAGAGACTAAAAGAGGAGCTCTCTAAGGGCAAAGACCGTGCCGCCAATACCCGGGAGCTGGAGCAGCTTGAGCGGCTGCAGGCTTCCCTGGAAGCTGAGACTCCGCTGCGTGAGCTGGGCATCCCCCCGGCAGAACAAAGGGCGCTGCGCGGCTACAGCTTCTTGACGCTCAAGCCCAAGCTGGTGCTGGTCAACATCGGCGAGGAGGCACAGCCCACCGAGGCATTCGTGTCGGTTGAGGGGCAGCATGACAGACCTCTGGCCATTCAGGGCGAGCTGGAAGCCGAGATTGCCCAGCTGGAGCCGGAGGAGGCTGCCGACTTCATGCAGGAGTATGGCATTACCGAGTCGGTGCGTGACCGCGTCATACGCGCTTCATATGACCTGTTGCACATCCAGACCTTTTTTACCGTCGGCGATGATGAGGTACGGGCCTGGCCGCATCCAATCGGCGCGACGGCGCAGGAAGCCGCCGGGGTGATCCACTCTGATTTGCAGCGCGGCTTCATCCGGGCGGAGATTATCCCTGCCCCTGACCTCATCGAGTTGGGCGGGCTGGCTGAAGCCCGGCAGGTGGGCAAGCTGCGCCAGGAGGGCAAGGAATACATCATGCAGAACAACGATGTGATGACTGTCAAGTTTAATGTGTAGGGACAGATTATAGTTGCCCCTCCGTCCCAAGGAGAAGCTGTAGCATCATGCACATCGAGATCACATGCTATGAAGATGTACCTCAATCTTTGCGGGATGATATCGACAAGCGGGCCGTTGAGCTTGATTGGGGCGATACCTATGGCGTCACCGAGTGGGCCGGAGGCGATTGGCAGGTGACTGTCTGGGAGGGTGAGACGTGGACCAGCATGCTCCTATTGGTCAAGCGCGCCATTATGGTCGATGGGCAGCCGCTGTTGGTCGGTGGTATCGGCAGTGTGATGACTGTGCCCGAGTGGCGCGGGCGCGGCCATGCATCGGCGGCCATGCGGGCTGCCTCAACTTTCATCCGCGATCAACTCAAGGCACCCTTCGGTCTGCTGATTTGTGGGTCGCACCGTGTCCATCTCTACCAGTCGGTGGGATGGCAGGTTGTTCCCGGGCCGCTGAGCTTCTCTCAGCCGTCAGGCAAGCGCACCTTCCCTGATGATACCATCATCATGGTCTACCCTTGCACAGATCAACGCTGGCCCGGCGGCCCGATCGATCTGTGTGGCCCACCATGGTAACAATGCGCATACAACCACACTCAGATGCCTATCCGCCCGGCTTCCGTCGACTGCCTACCTGGTATATCTTCCTGGTAGATTTTGTTTTTTGCTTGTAGATTGCTGCTTTGGCTATTGTTGGACCAACCAATCCATTGCTTCTTCGCGCGTACTGAACGATGTCAGCTCTCGCCGGGCAAAAGCACTGACCGCTTTTGACAATATGTCCATGATTCCGCTCACGCCTACAATGGTGGTCGCCTTGATATAAGGCGAATTCTCTTCTGTGGCCGCTTTGGAGACTTGGTAGACTTTAGGAGTAAGCCGAGCATTGGTCAGGTCGACAAGTACGAGAACCGAGTTTTTAGGCTGGCTTCGAACCATTTCTAATGCTTCGTTTATCAGTGAGATTAAGGTATCGTCATCCGTTATACCCGAGAAATCTTCCAACAGGATTTTCTTGCCCTTATGTTCAACAAAGCGGACTCTCTGCTCCATGCGAACCTCCTGAGATAGTAACAGAATGTGATATACAGGCTATTGTACAACAGCCACCTGGTAAGGGAAATCGGACCGGCGCACGAATATGCTGTCCACCGCAAAGAAGTTGCTTTAACGTAATCTTTGTGGCAGGATAGGCACAGTGCTCGTCGTCCAGGATGTTCTCTTTGTTGCCACGTCCCCATCAATGAGCAGCCCTATGTTGAGGTGACTTCATGATCACCATCCAGCTGAATAATGTTACCAAGTCTTATAGCAGCTCAGATTGGGAACAGCATACCCGGAAGGGGCGTGGTTTGTTCTCCTCTCTGAAGAAGACGACACCCGAGCCGGAACTGCTGGACCGGGTGTATGCCCTCGACGATGTAACGCTGACCATCCACCGTGGCGAAACGGTGAGCGTGATCGGCCCATCAGGTTGTGGCAAGACGACCCTGCTACGGGTCATCGCTGGGCTGACACAGCCGACCTCGGGCGAGGTTCTCTATGATGGCCGGCCGGTGAGCGAAGTTCCCATAGCTCATCGGGGTATTGGGATCGTCTTTCAAGATTACGTTCTCATTCCGCACATGGACTCCTATAGCAACATCGGTTTTTTTGACATCGTGCGTGGCACGCCGGAGAAAATTCCAGAGCGCATCGAGCATATTGCCGAGGTCATGAACGTAGAGATTAAATATCTGCTGCGGCGCAAGCCGCCCCAGCTTTCCGGTGGGGAGCGCCAGCGGGTAGCGATTGCGCACTGCCTGGCACGCGATCCCAGGCTGTTCTTGTTTGATGAGCCGCTCTCAAATGTTGATGCCCAACTGCGTGTCTCGATACGCAGCAAGATCAAGCGGCTGCTTGAACACTATCGCATTACATCGATCTATGTCACCCACGACCAGACGGAGGCTGTTGCCCTGAGTGAGCGCATCATTGTGATGAACGCCGGGCGCATCGAGCAGACCGGCACCTACCGTCGATTGTACGAAGCTCCGGCTAATGTTTTCGTGGCCGGTTTCCTGGGTATTCCGCCCATGAACCTCTTCGAGGGATATGTCCGGGAGCATGTCTGGCATGGAAAGAGCTTTACACTCGAATCTCTCCCCTATGCTTTGGGGGAAGGGAAAGAGATCGTGCTTGGCATCCGGCCGGAGCAGGTCAAGATTGCTTCGGGCGGCTTTCCGGCCATTGTAGAGAACGTTGAGAAACATTTCAGCGAGCGGGTACAGCTCCTCCATCTGCGCCTGGGAGAAGTGTTTCTTGCCGCCAGCATTGCCATCGAGCCCTCTATCCGGCTTGGAGAGACGATCCCCATCCAGTTGCCGACTGAGAACCTGGTTTTCTTCGATCAAGCCTCTGGGAAGCGCCTGGGCGTGAAATAGCCGGCCAATTTGCATTAAGGATGTATCGGGGCAGCGCCCAGAGCGTCAAGGGAAAAGGGCCCCATAAAGTATTTGACCTGGTGCATTGCATCACTATACTGACTCTCAGGGGTTTTCTAGGTTGACCACTCATTGCTCATGACTTGTTGCTCATTGCTGCTTTTGGCTTGTGGCAGGCAGGGGTAGCCATGCAAATGACCAGAAAGATATATTCTCCTACCTACAGTGCGTCGTGGGCGCTCGTCGTGGGCATCGATTCCTACCAGCACCTGCCGCAGCTCAAGACCGCCGTACATGGTGCACGGGCTGTTGCCTGTTACCTGCGTAACACTCTGGGGTTCACCGTCACCGAGCTGTATGACACTCAAACCACCCGTGAAGCGATCTTGCGGTGGTTCGGTCAGCTCCCAACCAATCCTGATGACCGGGTGCTCTTTTACTTCGCCGGGCATGGCATCACTCACGATATCAAGAACCGGAGCAAAGGCTTTCTGGCGCTGGCCCGGTCAGATGGCCATTGGAATTCCCTGGCCATGGACGATGTCCTGGACGAGGCCGAGGCATTCAAGGCCAAGCATGTTCTTTACCTGCTTGATGCTTGCTTTGGCGGTCTGGCATTACGCGGGCGCTCCGGCGAGTTCGATGTGAGCCGTGCCATTGAGTATCTGCTCACCCGGCGGGCTCGCTATGCCATCACCGCCGGCGGCGAGGAAGTGGTCGATGATGATGCGGCGGGAGAGTATTCGCTTTTTACCCACTTTCTATTGCAGGCGCTCAACGATAAAGCCCTGCGAGCCGATGGCATGCTGCGGGCCAAAGAGGTCGGTCTGTATATCGAAGAAAAGGTCTCAGCCCACCGCCGTTCGCGCGCCCTGCCCAATCACGGTTATTTGCAGGGCAGCGGCGACGGCGATTTCCTATTTTTCTGGGAGACTGGCCCGCGTTTGCCTAACGATCTGGAGATGGCCTTGCAGAGCGGCGTCACTGAGGTGCGGGGTGGGGCGGTCGCTGCCTTGATCAAGCGTGCGCGGGATAAGTGCAATCAAGACTTGTCTCGGCTGGCCCGCGAGCGGCTGGAGGTAATCGCTTGCACTGATCCCAGCGAACAGGTCAGAGCAGCTGCGCAGCGTATCTTTGAAGAAGATCGAGAACACAGAGATAAACAGGAACGTGCCCGGCGCGAGATCGCAGAAGCTCACATAGTAGAAACACGACGCAACCGGGATCGGACTGCCGAGATCATGCTGCAAGCCGGGGAAACCATTAGACATGAACGGTCATCGGTGGAGAGCGTGCCAGGTAAACACAGGCGTGTTGTACCCTGGAAGCGGTTAGGAATCCTGGCATTGCTTATCATCGTGGGTATTGTGATTGGAAAGATCATGTTGGTAGGCTGGTAGCTGTTCGGGGGTAGGGGGCCAGGGGTTGATGCCATTTGTCGTAGCGGGCTGCATGTCGCCAGTGACGCTCCCAAGAAACCACAAAGCAGTTGCTCTGATAGAGGGTGGAGACTTTTTGCAGAACAAAACAGTACTTCTCCGCGAGGAAGTACTGTTATCTTTCCAAAGACAATAGTACATCTTGGTCAGGATATAACTGCTCAGCTCTTAGCTGTTGGCTCTTAGCTTTTAGCTTTTCAAGCTTCGAACTGTGACTTGTAAACTCAGACTGGAAACGCGTCACGTCTCGCGTTTTACATTGCAGCAACTACACTGGCACAAGTTGATATGGGCAAGCCGCTCACTAGTACTTTGCGGCGGAAATCTGTATCCAGTCGAGAAGTGCAACGCAAAGTACTTTATACAGTTGGGAAGATTGCCTTAATCT
>JAFGMS010000526.1 GCA_016927375.1 Anaerolineae bacterium | reverse complement strand
TAGAGGATATACTTTAGCCTGCAAGAAGCCTATCACCCATCAGCGATTTCTGTAGTACGTCTTGCATCGTCACAGGGATGTTGTGCGTATATCGTTGTAGACTACTGTAGAAAGGTATAGAGTGATGAAAACATCTGAAGGTCAGACGATAATCTCCCACAGACAACCCGGCTGCCTTATCCAGCTCTTATGGTTCGCGCTGATCGGTTGGTGGGCGGGCCAGGCCTGGGCCGCAATTGCGTGGTTCCTGTGTGTCACAATCATCGGGATGCCCCTGGGCGTAATGATGCTCAACAATCTACCCAAGATCATTGCACTGCGTGATCCCTCTGATGTGATGGTGATGCAGCGCGGTGAGCGCATGATCGTCCGGGAGCTGCCGCAAGTCAACATTGTGCTGCGGGCATTGTACTTTATAGTGATTGGGTGGTGGCTGAGCCTGATATGGGTCGAGTTGGCATTTGTTGTCAGCCTGACCATTATCGGCCTGCCGCTGGGCTTCTGGATGTTCGACCAGGTGCCGGGGTTGGTATCGCTGAGGCGGTAGATGGCGTATGGTTGATAGCTTATGGCTGTTGGATTTGGGTGTGTTTCATTTCAGTTGAAAGGCCTCTCGGGAATTGCTGTAATGGGCCGTCCTATGTCATGACTGGACTAGCTGAACTGAACCTCTACAAAATCCTACCTGCAATCAGGTCAAATCCGCATAGGAAACGCTCCGAATCCTGATAGGAAATGGTGCAATCCCCATAGGATCTGGAGTAAATCCTCATAGGAAGCCAATCCAAACCTGATAGGAAACTGGTTCATTCCTTACTGGAAATCGAGAGGTCCCTTATAGGAAATCGGGCAGATTGCATTCTTGGCGGGAGCAGATACAAATCGATCTGGGACCGGGAAGTTTACGCTCTACTCAAGTAAAACACACCCATTGGATTTTCAGACTTAACCAACCCCCAAATAACTGCGGTTCAATCATCTATTACCCTATCCGTGATTTTTGTCATCAAGCACACCATGTAGGGAACGCTATTTCTTCCGTCTGCGCCGCCCGCCGCGAGGCCGGCGTTTTGCTCCGGAAGACTTCTGCGATTTTACGGACGGATCATCATCCGGCCTTGGAGCAGTAGCGTGTAACGATCTCTGGTAGTAGTCATCCAGCAGCATGGTGATGATGGGTAGCTCATCTTCATTTTCTACTAATGTGTGAGCCAGGGGGGCAAAACGCCTGCTGCGCTCGGTTTGCAGTTTGTCGCGTTTACGTAGACGCGCTTCCAACAAAACCGTCAGGCGCTCGGCGACAGTCTCGGCCACCTCATCATCAGTCGGTTTAGGTCGTTCCTGCATGTCGATGTTGTAGTGTGCGGCGATGCGCTGGATGGTGGGCTTTTCGACAGGATTGACGAGTGTGATGGCGGTTCCGGCAGCGCCGGCTCGCCCGGTGCGTCCGGCGCGGTGGATGTAGCTCTCTATGTCTTCAGGCGGCTCATACAGGAAAACGTGTGACAGGTGAGGGATGTCGATACCGCGAGCTGCTACGTCGGTAGCCACCAGGAAGCGCAGGTTGCCTGCTCGGACACGGGACAAGACGCGCTCGCGCTGGAGCTGCGATAGATCGGCGCTCAGCTCGTCGGCGTCATAGCCGAAGCGCTGGAGTACGACGGTGATATAGTGCACACGGGCTTTAGTGTTGCAGAAAATGAGCGCCGCCTCCGGGTTCTCAATCTCGATTAGACGCACCAGACTGCGGTCTTTATCCATGCCGGGAATGACACAGAAGATATGCTCGGTATCGGTCACATGGACATGATCGCTGCTGAGTGAGATGAACTCCGGTTGGCGAATGAACTCCTTAGCGGTGCGCATGACCGACTCGGGGAATGTAGCTGAGAACATGCAGGTATGGACTTCATGGCGGGGCAGATAACGCTGCATCTCGCACATGTCCGGGTAAAAGCCCATCGAAAGCATACGGTCGGCTTCGTCGTAGATCAACGTTCTCAGGCGGTTGAGCTTGAGGGTGCCCTTGATCAGATGGTCGATCACGCGGCCGGGTGTGCCGACTACGATGTGAGCACCGCGCTTGAGATCTTTTATTTGTGGCCCATAGCCTACTCCGCCGTAGATAGCAGTGCTGCGCAGATCGGTTCCCTCACAAATGATAGTGGCTTCTTGCCAGACCTGACGAGCAAGCTCACGTGTCGGAACGAGGATGAGAGCCTGACAGGTATCTTGGTCCGGGTCAAGCCGTTCCAACAGCGGCAGGAGATACACACCAGTCTTTCCGCTGCCGGTGCGGGCCTGGATCATCATGTTGCGCCCGGCCAACAGGTAGGGGATGCCACGTGCCTGCACCGGCATGAGCGTGTTCCAATCGGCGCGCCGGGCAGCCAGACGTAAGCATTCAGGCAGATCTTCAAAGTTGATGTCAGATAGTTTATCTACAGGTGGGGGAATGGAGTTGTTCAAAAGAATCTCGATTCGCAACTTGTCTGATTACTGTATAGTGAGTTCATATCATACCATAAGTGTTCTTGGTTGAGATGTCCAGGAGGTTGCAAGCAGCAGCGAATGAGGTATACCAGCAAAACCTCAACGAACTGAACGGTTGCCTGTTCCAAATATCAGTGCAGCCAGTAGAGCTGTAAGAGCCGCGAAGAAGAAGATCATGTGACTGTTAATATCCCACAAATAACCGGCCACCACCGAGCCCAGGCTCCAGCCCAGACCAAGCAGCGCAGCCCCCATCAGGGTCTGGGCAGTGGCGCTTAGCCCGGGTGGCGCTACCGAGCTGACGTAGCCGACAGCCGACATCCAGAAGGTGCCAAAGCAGATCCCTATCCCGAGAACAGAGATAATGACCAGGACGGGTGTGTTGCTCAACCCGATGAACGTCCAGACCAGGACATAAACCAGCAAAGCACTTAGGATCAGTCTCTGATGGCTATAACGTTCGAACCAGCGTTTCCCGAAATACATGATGGGGATTTCCATGAGCGCGTTGGCGGCCCAGCCCAGACCAACCTGCTGCTCAGTCCCACCGAGCGCCAGGATATAAAGCCCCAGAAAGCCGACATAGCTGGATGTGCCCATTCCCAGCAGCGTGGCGGCGATCAGAAAGCTCAAATAGTCTCGTCGCCTGAGCAGCTCGCGTATCCCTTGCCCGATCCCGACCCTTTTCTCCACTCGCTCTACCGGCAAGAGAAGGCTCAGTGCCATGCAGCCAATACCCAGGAAACCGGCATACAACCAGAAAATCCGGGTTAGATCAGAGGTGTCTAGTACCTGGCCCAGCCCGAAAGAGACCAGGATAAAGCCAATAGTTCCCCAGATGCGCTGCTGTCCATAACTATCACTCGTCCGGTCGACCATATCCATCACGGCGCTATCTACAATGGAGATAATAGGTGTGCGTAACGATGTGATGATGGTGACCAACCCTACGAATATCCAGAAACCCTGGAATGGAATGAAGAGTAGGGTCGTCATTCCAGATCCGAAGGCGCATAGAGCCAGGATCTGGCGGTGGATCTGCCAGCGGTCGGCGACAACGCCCCAAACAGGGTTAACCACCAGGGCGATGAGAGGCGCGATGCTGCTTAACCACCCGATTTGAGTGCCGGTTAGCCCGCTTTCCCGGAGATAAACATTGAAAAAAGGCGCCAGACAGCCGACAGCTGCAAAGTAGAGAAAGTAATAGCTCTTGGCGATCAACAGGCCCTGCTTAACTGTTCGAACCCCGGTGGCAGAGTCGGTCGTCGATACGGGACATGTGTGGCTTGGAATGGTAACTGCCCCTTTGCTATATGTGAAGGAATGGTTACCGCAGTTGCGTTCGTTACGAATGAATATTCGTAGTCCTGTACAGCTTAACTCCGCTCAAGAAATTATTCCGGCCACTTTGGCCGTTACCTTAATCTCAATACCGTCGAAGTTATCGTGGTTCTACGCGGAATAGCGGGTAAGATTGTGGCATACGGTCAGATGTAGGTCGAACTGTTAGTCCGACCGCGGTACTTATTATCCATTTGAAGGTGTTCAAGTTCTCGCCCCACTTTTCCGCATAGAAACGTTATTGTTAGCGATGCGAAGCATCACTGCCATATTCGTCACCTGCAGCAATGCTTGCTGAGATGAACAAGTTGAATGCCATCAGCCATACGCCAGTCAACCGATGCTGTACGCTGATCGCCAGCGATCTGCCCGGCATCAGGCAATACGGATGCTCAGAACATCGCTCCAGGGGCTGGCTTCTTCCTCTGATTTTGCCTGGACGCGGTAGAAGATCCTTCCGGAACGTCCCCAGATTGGGTTCCAGCGGGTATCGTCGGCCTTGAGCTTGAACTCTTTAACCGACGCAAACTCAGGGTCCTCTGATTCGTGAAGCAGGTACTGCGTCGCGCCAGGGCTTTCCGACCACACCAGATGCGGCCTGTTGCGCTTATCGACATGGCTGAGATCGAGCACCGGCTTTAACAGTGTCGATTCGTCCTCACCCACTACCGGCCATTCCTCTTTGGGTTCGGGCTCCAGAACAGGAACCTCTGACTCTGGGTATTCCTCTTGCGGCATATCCGCAACATGTGTCTCGGGCTCAGCCGGCGACGGCTCCGGCGACGCCGGCTGAGCGATGGGAATAGGCCGCCGGTCTTGATGGCGAGCCGGTTTTTCAACATCATGGCTGGGGGCGGCGGCTGGTGCTGACGGTATCGCCAGCGGGAGCCACTCCTTCACCGGGCCGCCGGCCGGCGGTGGCGTGATCTGCCGGACCTGTGGAGGTGGCGCCGATGCAGGTGGCGTCCCGGTAGAGGGCACTACAATCGGCCGGGAGGATGGCTGTGGCACGATCACCTCTGCCGGCTTCGCGGGCTCGGCAGGGGGTGGCTCAGCAATGGTGGGGGCCGGCGCGGCCGCATCCATCTTCTCTTCGACTGCCGGAGCGGGTAGCTCAGGCTCGGGTGCCGGAGGTGCGGCCGGTTGCTGTTCTTGTGACGGCTCAGCTTCAGGTGCAACACCGGGGATGGTAAGCGGCTGCCAGTCAGAGACTACCTGAGAAATTTGCTCCTTGCGGAAGATGTCATAGAGCGCATCGCGCCAATCGGTCAGACGCGGACAGTCATCTAATGTTTCGGATATCCAGGCTTGCTCAAACAGCTCGGCCAGACGAGTATCCATGCTCGCCAGCGTCTCACTCATCAGCTGGTAGCGCGCACTGTCTTGCTGAACCTCAGCAGGGCCAAAGAAGTGTTCTTCATCGGCCGCTTTGCGGATGTCCGGCACGTGCCAGGCGGCCATCTCGGCCAGTAGAACAGCCCCGGCGAAGCGATCTGCGGTGGGAGACCATAACCCATCGGCAGCGACTTTGTGAGCGTAGCCGGCGGTGCCGGCCGGCAAGGCGGAGGGCAGAGCAAACCCCGGCGCATACAGGTCCTCGATGTCGATCAGGTGAGTGCGGCCGGTGTTCGGGTTGATGATCACATTAGGCGCAGCAATGTCGCAATGTGCCAGCCCACTCTCTTCGAGCGCCGACAGCACTTCGGCCGTCGCGTTGGCAAACGTGAGTGCATCCAGACGAGTAAGCGGCTTCTCGCCGACCACGATGTCGTACCAGGTCGAGCCGCTGATCCAGGGCATCAGGACGGCATATTCGAGATCGGGAAAGGTATCCAATGCGTCATCGTGACGCCCGGCATGCAGGCATTCACGGGCGCAGACTTCGAGCCCGCGCCAGGCCGAGAAGCGCGCCAGCGAGTCGCAGACATCGACCAGCTCCGGCACACGAAAAGCGGGCTTGAATTTCTTGAGCGCATACATACGACCATCGTCACTTGAGATCTGGTAGACAAATGCCTTGCGCCCTTCCTGCCCAAAGGCAAAGGCCGGCACCGAAGGGTGCGGCATCACCTGGAACGATTGCCCTGCAATCACCAGGCGGTCATGGGGTGATGGGTTAAACTCGCTCATTGTTGATTACAATCCGTATTCATAGAACAGCAGTAAAACGCAAATGGGTAAACGGGTAAATACGTAAATATGTAAAACGTGATTGGTCATTGCTGCTCGGTTTTCTTAATACTACGCTCACTTTTTTAACAGCAGGCTTGCTGGTTTTGACAGCAGGCTCAGCCTCTTTGATACCATGCCTGCCGGCTTGGACACCACCTGTCGTTCAATCGTCAATCGTCAGTCATCAATCATTCAATGCATCACCTGACCTTCACCACCAACACATCGCTCCAGGCGCTGGGTTGCTGAGCTTCGTCGATGGCCCTGATGCGGAAATGGCGGCGGCCAGATGCGCGCCCAGTCAGCTTGAGCTTCTGATCAGGGTGGAACACACGGGTAGTCGATGTCTTCTTGGGCTCAAAGGTGTCATCGCTTGCCTCTTGCAGCTCGTAATAGACACAGCCGGGTACACCCGTCCACGATACCTCGAAGGGCGCGTTGGCACTGACAGGATCGATGGGCCACAGACTGGGAGTGGTTGGCTGGCGAACCTGGATCGCAATGATGTTGCTGGATGGACCTTCTTGCGCGCCCCGGCAGGCTCTGACTCTAAACCAATACCGGCCGCTGGTAGGTGGGCGGAAGATGATGCCAGTGTGATCGACCTCCCTGCTCGTTGCTCCCTCGAAGTTCTCACTCCGGCTGACGTCGAGCAGATAATGATTAGCACCCTGGACGGCGCTCCAGCGCAGGTTAATCTCGCCTTCTTTATTCATCTCGGGCGCCTCAAGCGCGGGGGCTGTCAAGGAAACAGGCGCCCGGACAGGGTCGCAGTACTGCCAGTCGCTGCTGACGCTCGCGACCTCGGCACGCACCCGGAATGTCAATGGCTTACCTCGCTCGCCCATGGCTGCGTCATAATGGGTATCTTCACCGCGGTAGATCTCGGCGAATTCTCCTCGATCGCCCTTCTTGATTCCCCGTTCTACCACATAGGTGACCGGTCCACCAACTGCGCCCCATACCAGGGCGATTTGTTCACTGTCCTTTGTTGGTGTTGCTTCGAACCAGGCCGGTGCCGGCACCTCGTTAACCAGATGTTCGATGTTGCTCCAGGGTCCCTCGCCGCCCGCGTTCGTGCCGCAGACCCGAAAGAAAAGCTGCCCGGGCTCGTGCCGGACGATCTCCCACGATGTCCCCTCCAGCATCTCGACGCGGGCGCTGGCAAAGGTCTTTTCCTCTGAGATTTCGATCACGTACTGGCTGGCACCATCGACCTCGTTCCAGGTCAGGCGCGCCAGGTGAGCGTCATCAGGTCCTTCGATGGTCAGGTGAGGCGCTTTGGCCGGCGGCCGCGGTGTAACGACAGCGACCTGCTCGTTGCTCCACTCGCTGCATCCAAAATCATGGCAGGCGCGCACCCGGTAGACATACTGCCCATCGGGCTGCTCGCCGACCCGGTGGGAGCTGTCGGTCAGCGTGACTATCTTTGAAGCCCCGCTGCCCTGTTCGACTTCCTCCAACTCGTAGTGTGTGGCGCCGGGGACAGGCTGCCAGCGCAGTTCGTATTCGCCCTCGAAGCGCGTATAGCCCACCGTCGCCAGATGCGGTTTGGGTGGCGGCGGTAAGACAATCTCGATCTGCTGCGTCTCGCTCCACGGGCCCGGACCACCATCAGAGATAGCACGTACGCGGTAATAATACGTTCCCGGCTTATAGGAGCTGGCGGGCACAGACCAGTTGGTGCCACGACCCTCATAGACGACCTCGGGGGTATCGAACTCCGGATTGACCGCCTCTTCGAGCGCGTAGTCCAGCGCTTTGCCCTCACCTTCCCATGCCAGGGCCGGGACATCGCCCGGCGCAGATGCTGCCAGCGTCGGGGCAGGGGGCGGGGGATAGGCAACGATGGCCTGGCGCAGTTCGCTCCAGGGGGTGACGATCCCTCTGCGGTTGACCCCCCTCACCCGGTAATAGTAGTGGCCCGGCGGCTGCGGCTCGGGCGGGCGCCAGGTGGTTTCTTTAGCCACCACATTGATCGTCTTGGCATCAGTAAGGGCCGGATTGGTGGCTTCCTGGATCATGAAGCTGGCATTCGACTGTCCGGGCATGTTCCATCGAAGCTCATAGGTGGGCGCGCCGGTTGGGTTCCATATTTGTTCAAGGTGTGGGCGCTCGGCAGCGATGTCCGGCATATCAGGGTCAGGGTAGCCCTCATAGCGGGCGGTCCGGAGCGCCACATCGAGAAAAGCAACATCGTCGCTGGTAGGCAGCCGTGCCCCAGCGCGTATCTCACGGTCGAGCTTGTCGTCTGAATATTCGATCACGCGCTCGCCATGAGCGGACAGCCCATCGGTGTAGGCAACCACACGTCCCACCATCCCCCGCAGTTCCTGCATCCAGGTGGACATCTTGCCCCTGACCCCCTTCACAGAGGACCAGCGGTTGGCGTTATCCCACTGTCCACCCAGATCGATCTGGTGCCCATCCTCGTCGAGGGCGTGGATGCGAGTATCGCCCATCCAGCAGATGGTAATCAGCCCATTGGGAATCATCGGATTGGGGTGATCGATACGGACAGCAGCGAAGATGGCCTCGCTGCCATAGTCGCGCTGGCTCTCAAGCGCCTGCTTGATGAGCGGCGATATCTGCCCGGGTATCTCATATTCCTCAACCTCATGCCGCGCATGCCTCTGTAAACGGTTGAGTGCGCTGACAGCTGCCTCCATGACGGCAGCCGCGCCGTTGAGGTACATGATATCCACCGACCACAGCCATTCGAGCAGCCCATCACCCAGGATGCGCGCTGCCAGATTGCCGCAAAACGACGAACCCACGCCATCGCATACCACGCCCACGAAGCGCTGATCGTTGTGCTGGAAGCAAAGGTAATCCTGCCCATCGATGTGGCTGGACATGCTGTCGCTGGAACGGGAGTAGGCATAGCGTACGTAAGCGCTGGGCACAGTCACGAACGTCACCGGCGTCTCGATGCTCTGGGGAACACGCTGGGTGCGGATGGGAACAACCTCGGAAGATCTTTCGAAATTGAACATAAGATGATTGCTTGTGCCTCGGTAAATTCGGCCTGGTTTGAGCACAGGGCGAAAGATAAGACGAAAGACATAAATACGTGAATATGTAAATATGTAAATATGTAAAACCGCGTGTGCGTTCAGAGAGCCTTTACCTCTAGAGTAGCCGGCCCCGCAAACAACAGTGATAAGTTTCTTGACAATGTCACATTACACTCAGTGCTGGTGACGGATATGGGTGATGCAAAGCATCACTTGTCACCCGTACTTGCCGGAT
>JAFGMS010000525.1 GCA_016927375.1 Anaerolineae bacterium | reverse complement strand
ATCCGGCAAGTACGGGTGACAAGTGATGCTTTGCATCACCCATATCCGTCACCAGCACTGAGTGTAATGTGACATTGTCAAGGTTGTAAGTTGTTGGCTCCGCACACATTCTTCTTCCTCCCCTCATCCGACTTTTAAGTCCTGATGTTTCGCGGTATAAGTCATAGTCGTGCCAGTTGTGAAACAATAGGACTTTTTCATGTTGTGTTATAATGCATCGGGCAAAGGATAGTCATCATGTTCAATGACGCGTTTGTTAAACTCCTCGAGCAGCTCAATCAGGTTCTCGACCAGATAATAGCTTATATACCACAATTGACGGCGGGAGTATTGGTCGGCGTGCTCATGCTCGTGTGTGTCCGGCTCGTGCGTCGCTGGGCCCAAGGGATCGCCCTGCGTACTGATGGACCACCCGAAGTCGAGCAGCTGATTATCAACAGCATCTACTTCTTCAGTATCGCTGTTGGGACGACCATTACGCTGTCAGTGCTTGGGGTGAACGTAATGGGGCTGATAGCCGGGCTGGGGCTTTCCGGGTTGGCGGTTGGCTTCGCGCTCAAGGATATCATCGAGAATTTGCTGGCCGGAGCATTGATCCTGATTCAACGCCCCTTTGATCTCGGTGAGGTCATTGAGATTGAAGATATCAGGGGAACGGTGACAAGTATTAAAATCCGGTCGACGACTTTGTGCACCTTTGACAATATTGAGGTGATAATCCCCAATCGCACGGTTTATACTGCCATCATCAGAAACTACAATACCTATCCGGTGCGCCGTCGTCAGGTCAGCCTGGGTTTCGGCTATGGTGAGAATCTGGGTGAGGCAATTCAGATTCTCATAAATAAGCTGCAGAGCATCGACGGTGTGTCAGAAGATCCTGTCCCTTTCATCACTCTCAATGACTTTGGGGATAGTGCTGTATCAGGAATGCTTTACTACTACATCGATACGAAGCAGTTTGATTACATTGGCACCCATACAGTGGTCGTGCAGGCTCTGCAGGAAGTCGTTAAGGAGCGCGAGATCGATCTTCCCTACCCAACAAGCATTGTTATCAATCAGTGACGGCTTGATATCAGCTCTTTGCCTCTAAGGCCCCAGTGGACAGTCTGTTTGGTTATTCGGCGCTGCTTGGGGTATTATGCTCCCTGATGTCCGTTCTCTCAATAGACACAAGGTATCTCAATGGCAATTATGTCTACTCTATCGCTTGATGGCCGCGTGAATGAACTGCTCGGCCAGATGTCTCTGGACGAAAAGCTGGCTCAGCTTGGTGGCATGTGGGTCACCGAGATGTTGGACGAAAACCGCATATTTGTTATGACCAAAGCACAAGCCGCGCTTGTGCATGGTATTGGGCATATCTCGCGCATTAGCGGGGGAGCATTGTTGACTGCAGAAAAGGGTGCTGAGCTGGCGAACACAGTCCAGAAATACCTGATTGAAAGGACCCGGTTGGGCATCCCGGCCATTGTTCACGAAGAAAGCTGCGCCGGTTTCATGGCGCCTGGGGCGACAACCTTCCCTCAATCCATTGGTCTGGCATCTACTTGGGAACCTGATCTCGCGAACACGCTGGCACAGGTCATTCGCGCACAGATGCGCGCGGTTGGCGCCCACCATACTTTGGCTCCAGTGCTTGATGTGGTACGCGATCCGCGCTGGGGACGGGTTGAAGAGACTTTCGGTGAAGATTCCTACCTGGTTTCTCGGTTTGGTGTTGCCTACATCACCGGCGTTCAGAGTGATGATCTGCGGCACGGCATTGCTGCTACAGGCAAGCATTTTGTTGGTTATGGTTGGCCGGAGGGTGGGCGCAATTGGGGTCCGGTTCGCATCACCGAGCGTGAGCTCCGCGAGGTTTTCTTGATGCCGTTCTGTGCAGCCATCGAAGAAGCCCATATCGCCTCTATCATGAACGCCTATCATGAAATGGATGGCATACCCTGTGGCAGCTCAAAGGAGCTGATGGTCGATTTGCTGCGTGACGAGATGGGATTTGATGGCGTCGTCGTCTCTGACTATTTCACCATCGACGCACTGGAGAATTATCACCGGGTTGCAGTTGATGCTCGGGAAGCGGCCCGGCTTGGCCTTGAAGCCGGGATCGATATCGAGCTTCCTAAGTGGAACTACTATTGCGATCCGCTCCGCCAGGCAGTTGAAGATGGTACGGTCGATATCAGCCTGGTGGATGCATCAGTGGCCCGTGTGCTGCGGATGAAGTTTCAGTTAGGATTGTTTGAGAATCCTTATGTAGATGAAAGCAGAGCGGTGCAGATCTTCAATACGCCAAAACAGCGTGCGCTATCGCTCAAGGTGGCTGAGAAATCTATCGTTTTGCTCAAGAATGATGGGTTATTGCCATTACCTCCCAACCTTGAAACAATTGCCGTGATCGGTCCCAGCGCAGACAACATCCGTGTGCTTTTGGGTGACTATCACTATCCCGCGCATCAGGAAGGCTTATTCTATGACGATACTCACAGCGATGCGCCTAACCCATTGCAGAACCTGGGTAAGACCGATATCCGCGATCATCTGCCTCAGTCGGTCAGTGTGTTGGCAGGCATCCAGGCTATGCTCTCTCCTAATGCGCAGGTCTATTATGCCAAAGGCTGCGATATCACAGGCGATGACACATATGGGTTCGATAAAGCGGTTGCTGTCGCTCGCCAGTCACAGGTTGCAGTGGTCGTAGTCGGCGGGAAATCCGGACTGACCCATCGAAGCACCTGCGGTGAAGCTGTCGACCGTGCAGATCTCGGTTTGCCTGGTGTTCAGCAGCAGCTTGTTGAGGCGGTCTATGCCACCGGTACGCCGGTGGTGGTAGTCTTGTTGAACGGTCGCCCCTATACCATTCCCTGGATAGCGGACAACGTGCCAGCGATTGTCGAGGCCTGGCTCCCAGCCCAGGAAGGTGGGACTGCTATTGCCAATGTGCTGTTTGGTAAAGTCAACCCGGCTGGTAGGCTGCCCATGTCATTCCCGCGCTCGGTTGGGCAGATTCCAGTGTACTACAATCACAAACCTTCCGGCTGCCGGACGCACTGGCTTGGTGATTATGCCGATATGCCTGTCAGCCCATTGTTTCCTTTTGGCCATGGCTTAAGCTATACCCGGTTCGAGTACAGCAATCTTCGAGTTGAACCAGAGCAAGTTGAGCCAACAGGCACCGTGACAATCAGCATTGATGTGGAGAATAGCGGTGAGTATGTGGGTGATGAAGTCGTCCAACTCTATTTGAGTGATCGGATAGGCAGCGTCACACGTCCGGTCCGCGAGCTTAAGGGTTTCAAGCGTCTTCCCATTCAGCCTGGTGAAAGGCGAACACTTGCCTTTCACGTCCCTGCCTCACATCTTGGTTTTTATGACCGTCAGATGAATTTCGTGGTTGAGCCTGGCCAGGTAGATGTCATGGTTGGCAGCTCGTCGGCGGATATCCGCGCCAGCGGCTCGTTTGAGATCGTTGGTACGGTGACAGCCGTTGGGCGAGTCTTTGAGACACAGGTCGAAGTGTGGTGAACCATGTTGCCCTTGTGGGTGACTCGATTTTCGATAACACGGCCTACGTCGCGGGTGGTTCCGCTGTTATCAACCAGCTGCGCATGATGCTACCATCTGGCTGGAAGGCAAGTTTGTTGGCAGTCGACGGCAGCGTTATCAGCGATGTGGCTAACCAGCTAAAGCGTCTGCCACCGGATGTCACACACGTTGTTATCAGCGCAGGCGGCAATGACGCGCTGATGCAGAGTGGGATCTTGAACGAACGTACCAGCTCGGTTGGAAAAGGACTTTCCCGTCTCGTATCCGTCGGACAACAGTTCGAGGAAGCTTACCAGCGGATGCTCGATGCCGTGCTCGGCCTCTGTGAAAATACGGTTCTTTGCACGATCTACTATCCCCTTTTCCCGGATGAAGCATATCAGCAAGCAGCAGTCGGCGGGTTGCTGGCATTTAACGACTGTATCATCCGCGCTGCCATACAATTTGGGCTGCCGCTGATCGATCTGCGGGCTATTTGCACCCAACCTGCCGACTATGCTAATGAAATCGAGCCGTCTTCGGTAGGCGGCAAGAAGATCGCCGCTGCTATCAGCCATGCAATCACAGTGCACAATTTCTCCCAGAGACAGGTAGAGATCTATGTCTAAGTGTACCTGTTAAGCGCCTATCCGGAAACTCACTCCGGACGTCGCGCGGCTGTTGATCATTTCTTAATAAGAACCTGGGCCTTCACCTTTTTTCACGATCAAACTGTTTCTCACCGCAGAGAATCTATGTGTTCATCCAGAAAAGGTGAAACTACAGTAAGAACAAATATCACCTACTCAGGCAGTTGACAGATAGACCCTAAAAATAGCGGCCCATTCTCCTATCGTATTGGGCCTCCCATGCTAGAATCGTCTCCAGGCACGCAGGGTAATCAGCAGCAGCCCCAAACAAAAGACAATCAACCCTCGCAATGAGAGCACGACCATACGTACTGCTGCCCGTCCTATGCAGTGTTGGGTGTGTCTTTCCATGACCTTCTCCTCTACAACATTGCTGCACATCACTCGTTGCTTATTGCCCGGCAATCCCTGAACTGACGTATCAAAAACGCGCCCAGAAAAAGCTATTTCACCGCAGAGAGACGACCGAAGGCCGCGGCAGAGAACACAGAGCAACAACATAAGATTTTTGTATCCCTACGCAAATCTCCAAAGCGGGAACTGCTGCTTATTGTCTATCACTTGAAGACTTGCAAATTTACCATTTCCTGAAGTCTTTGCTTCTTGAGTCCTATTACGTACAAAGGCTCTGTTGGTTGCCTGCCAACTGTGTGTTGCTATGGTTTTTGTCGCCATTGAGCATGTTTCACGGCTCACGCCGATCGGTTTGCAATATCCACTCTGTAACATGCTGTTAATAAATATTTATGAAATTGTAATGAATTTGCTGTTCAAATCGCCAATTTTGTTATAGAATAAGGTTAGCGATTCATTCTAGTTCTTAAGAAGAGGATTTTAACTATGTTATTCTTACCGCGTGAAGAGGGCCAGGGCCTTGTTGAGTATGCACTGATCCTCGTACTAGTAGCTGTGGTGGTTATTGCTATCCTGACACTGCTTGGCCCGACCATCGGCAACGTGTTCAGCAACATCATCACCAGCATCTAATCTCTATTTGTCCCGGCTTGACCGGGAATTAGAATCAAAGAGAAGCCTCACATCGGTGAGGCTTCTCTCATTTTCATCGTGCTCGCTGCTGGTAAGCCGCAAGCACAAGTGACAGCCATTCCTCCAGCTTTGCGATCCCCATTGACTGGTATGTCAACCCCATTCTCTTGTGTAATGTTTCAGTAATCTGTTGGGCCATTTGCCTTCGGTTGGCAAGCTCTTTACACCGATGCAGGTATCCCTCGACCAGGGCTATATCGCGCTCAGTCAGACGCTCAACAGGGATATCTGGGAGCATTTTTTCTTCGCCTGATGCGGTTGGCGATGCTGGTGTTTGCGGCCTGG
This sequence comes from Anaerolineae bacterium, assembly GCA_016927375.1. GTDB lineage: Bacteria > Chloroflexota > Anaerolineae > Aggregatilineales > UBA3940 > JAFGMS01. Next base: position 9,369 of record JAFGMS010000525.1, on the reverse strand, counting down.
AAGGCTGTGGCTGCAGACTTTCAAGTGTGATCTCTGAGCGATCGAAGACCACCAATGTGCCTGCTGCAAGGTCTCCTAGCCGCCGGGATTGAGCATTGGCGAACATGGTAACGAAGCCTATGCCATAGGTGATCGGAAGAAAGTCGATCAGCCTGACCAAGTTGCGAATGAGCGACTCGACCAAAGAGATAGGAGTGCCGTCGGTACGAATGACTCTTAGCTTGAGGAGCCGCTTGCCGGGGGATTGTCCGTTCCACAACATCTCAAAGACGATGTAATATCCCCATTGAAGGATGAAGCTGGCGAGGATCAGGATGGCTATCAGCCAGCCGAAGATATCCGCTTGCTCACCAAGATCTTCCATACCGGAGTTGAATACGAGAACAAAGAAGAGAAGGTAGAGAAGCAGCAGGCCTGCAATAATCACGATGTAATCGATGAGGGCGGCCATGAAGCGCGAGCCGAGCCCGGCCACCTCGTACCCGAACACGACATTCTCAGGTGTATCAATCTGTAGAAGCTCGTCTTGAGAAGACACGGTATCCTCCAAAAAGTCACGAGTAACGAACTATAAGCTACATACCATCCGCCATCCGCTATTTCACCTTACAACATCATCAACTATAATACCCCGTGAAGAGCTTAAGGACACGAAATAATGAACGCCGACGAATTTTACCAATCCCGCCAGGATAGTTGGAAGCAGCTTAATGCGCTGTTAGACAAGGCTGAGATGAGCATCGAGCGGATGTCGCCTGATGAAGTTACCCTGCTGGGGCAGCTTTATCGTGCCGTGACGTCCGATCTGGCGATTGCCCAGCGTGATTTTCCTCGGCAGCGTGTGGTGCTCTACCTCAACCAGCTGGTCGGCCGGGCGCATGCTGCACTCTATCGTGGCGAGCCATTAGCTGTCCGGCGGTTGATTGCCTTTGCTACTACCGGCTTTCCGCGGATTTTTCGCGAAACGTTCCGGTTCACTTTGGCCGCCACCTTATTGTTCCTGATCCCCGCGCTACTGGCAGGCTTCGTGATGTCGATTACCCCTGACGCGGCCCAGTTCCTGATGCCGGGAGGTGGTCAGGAGCTGATCGAATATATGGAAGATGCCGAGCTGTGGACGAATATTCCTGTCGCGGAGCGGCCTTACGCATCTTCCGCCATCATGACCAACAACATCCGGGTAGCGATGTTGGCTTTTGGCGGGGGGATGCTGGTAGGTGTTACAACAGTGTGGGTGATGGTCTCTAATGGCCTGATGTTTGGCGGCATCCTGGGGCTGGGGTTCTATTACCACCTGGGTTTTGAGTTGCTCAACTTCGTGATCGGGCATGGCGTGATCGAGTTGAGCGTGATTATGGTAGCCGGTGGCTCTGGATTGATGCTTGGGTGGGCCATCATCCGCCCTGGCTTGCTGCCTCGACGCGATGCCCTGGCAGTAGCCGCTCGCAAAGCGGTGAAGCTGTTGGCCGGCTGTGTACCCCTGTTGATCATCGCGGGGCTCATCGAGGGTTTTGTCTCGCCCAACGAGGCAATCCCCTGGCCGGTTAAGTGGGCAGTTGGCATCGGTACAGGCGTGGCATTGTACAGCTATTGGGCATTCGCAGGCCGAAAGATTGATTGATGGCGTGAATGATTGACGATTAAGCAGCAACCCTTTCTCGAACTTTCTCAACAATGTCATTCCCACGAGAGCGGGAACCCACCTTTCACATCAATTCTTCTTGCTGATTGTGGCATGTCATAATTGGCACTCTTGTCCGGTTTACCGCTACAATAGCTTTCGAGGTGCTTATGTTTACATTCTTGCGCGTGTGTTTACGTCGGTACCGCCAGTTGGCAGTGGTTGCTTCGTTGGTATTCGCTTCTGCAGTCTGTACAGCACTGCTCCTTCTACGGATTGTACATACCCACCGATTGACCCATCTCTATTTGCTGTGGAATCTCTTTTTGGCCTGGCTGCCAATGATATGCTCTCTGGTCGCTTACAACTTCTATAAACGGAGCTCGCGCCTGAGCGGGTTGTTCGCGGGGGGCTGTATCCTGGTCTGGCTGCTATTCTTTCCTAACGCACCGTACTTGCTGACCGATCTAATCCATCTTCAGCCCCAAGAAAATGTGCCCTTTTGGTTTGACCTGATTTTGATTGTTACTTTTGCATTGACAGGTTTCTTTTTGGGGCTGATATCGCTTGTATTGATGCAAGCAATTGTTCGGAAAACGCTGGGAGCAATCGTAAGCTGGATATTTGCTGTCGGTGTATTGGGGGTGAGCGGGTTCGGGATTTATCTCGGGCGATTTCTGCGCTGGAACAGCTGGGATGTCATCGTGAATCCTCGTCCTGTACTGTTTGACATTTGGCTGCATCTGCGGCATCCGCTGGCCAATTTCCAGACCCTGGTCTTTTCGGCGCTCTTCTCGCTTTTCTTGCTCGCGGCCTATTTGATTTTGATGTCTGTTACGCACCTTTCTGCTGAGCCGGATTGGTCTAATTGATAAGAGCGTGGTAACTACTTCGACAATGTCAAGTTTCCGGCTCAACGCGGAAAAGTGGGGAAATGTCATCCAAGTTTGCAAGAGGGCAAGTGAGGTATGCTAAGGTGGAATTCCGTAGGTTGGGTGGCAGCGCGGGCACGTCGATTTCTTGACTATTCTTCTCCTGCTCTGCCGGCCGACCGCCACCCAACATGTCTACCAACCCCTGAGTCAAGTTTCCTAGAGCAACCGGAATGGGTAGAAGAGGCTCTTTGTGCTTCAAAACGAAGGATCGACGAAGGAGCGACGGATCTGGAACGAAGAGCGCCTCTCTGAGCATAGCAACATCGAGAGGGGTGTATGTAACGGTTGGGGGGAAAGATCACAATTCATCGCAGAGACGCTGAGGTTTCCTTTTTGTTTTTCTCTGTGTCCTCTGGCCCCTGGTATGAAAATAGATTGGGCGAAGCGTCAGTGTGTGCACGGTCGGATTAACAGTCCAACCTACATTAGCCTGGACATTTTCATCTATTGAAGGTGCAGGCGTTCGCCCGGCATCGTAACTGCGACGAAGATAAGCTTCTCGATAGGCGCCCCTCAACATCTACATACGCCCCATCGAGAGGTTACTAAAGTTGACATTGTCAAATTACTCAGCTATGGGGCGTCACTTGCGAACAGTTGTGAGTGCTGGGCGATTAAACATCAAATCGCTTGGTGATGAGTTCGAGTTTACAGTTCATAGCTGACCGCTGATAGCTGGGCGACCACATGTCTGGCGATTATCGTAGGAGCAAAGGCACATATGACCACACTACCCGAAAACGAACGTCTGCGTCGCTGGCGTCTGGTGCTGGGCAACCGCGGTGGGGAGGGGACCGGGGTCTCGCTTTCCGATGCCGACCAGGGGATGGACCAGGCGCTCGAGGCGCTTTATGGCGGTCAAGGCAACGAAAAGGGTTCGTCCAAGCGGCAGGCCGGGCTGGGCGGCTCGGCCCCCAACGTAGCCCGCTGGCTGGGCGATATTCGTTCCTACTTCCCAGCTTCGGTGGTCCAGGTCATGCAGAAGGATGCCATCGAGCGGCTCGACCTACACCAGCTGCTGCTGGAGCCGGAGATGCTGGAGGCCGTCCAGCCCGATGTGCACCTGGTCGCCACGCTGATCACACTCAAGAGCGCCATTCCTGATACCACCCGCGCGACGGCTCGCATGGTGGTGCAGAAGGTGGTCGATGAGCTGATGCGTCGTCTGGCCAACCCCACCCGGCAGGCCATGCGCGGCAGCCTCAACCGCTCGACGCGCAACATGCGCCCGCGCCACCACGAGATCGACTGGAAGCGCACCATCCTGCGCAACCTCAAGCACTACCTGCCCGAGCACCGTACCATCATCCCCGAGACGCTGATCGGCTATGGGCACAAGCGCTCGGCGCTGCGGGAGGTTGTTTTATGTGTCGACCAGAGTGGCTCGATGGCCTCATCGGTGGTTTACTCCAGCATCTTTGCCGCGGTGATGGCCTCGGTCCCGGCCGTCAAGACCAGCATGGTGGTGTTCGATACTGCGGTGGTCGACCTGACCGACGAGCTACAAGACCCGGTCGAGCTGCTGTTCGGCACCCAGCTGGGTGGCGGCACCGATATCAACAAGGCACTGGCCTACTGCCAGAGCTTAATCCGCTCCCCGCGCGATACCATCCTCATCCTCATCAGCGACCTGTACGAAGGCGGCAATCGGGAAGAGATGCTCAAGCGCGTGGGCGGGCTGGTGTCTGCCGGTGCGCAGGTGATCGCGCTGCTGGCGCTCGACGACCAGGGTGCGCCCATGTACGACCACCGCAACGCCGAGGCATTCGCCTCGATGGGCATCCCGACCTTTGCCTGCACCCCTGAGCTGTTCCCCGAGCTGATGGCCGCCGCCATCAACCGGCAGGACATCTCCCAGTGGGCGGCGCGGAACAACATCACCACCGCTTCGCAGGTGAAGGATGGGGGTTAGGGATGACGACCTTCGGTCGTGGGGGGTGGGGAATTCGGAAAGGGAATGGTGGGGGGCTGTGTTCCCTCGTCATTCGACCACCAAGATCTGACAATCCATGTCCACGAATAGCTGTACACTTCACCTGACGATGCCACCAAACTTAGTTCAAATAAGTGTAGACCCACGCTCAAGTTTATAATGAACTTCGATTCGAAAGTTGCGCCAACAATTGAACCGGGAGCAGGCTCGAAAGCTTGTCCATCCACCGTGACAACTGTATCACTGTTACACAATTCCTGAGATTCAGCGCCTATACATTGTGCTCTAGAAACAAAAAAGCTAACTTGCTGAAGCACAGTCACCGCACTACCTGGCTTAGGATCAACCCAAATACGCAATGGTCCTACCTGCGTTGGTACCGGGTCTTCTATCAAATAGGTAGCAGTCGCCAATAGATTTTCGTTGGGTTTTGTCCTTGGCGTATAGACTGGCCATGTAGGTCCTATCAATGTCAAGATAGACAGAATAGACAAGATAGAGATGAGGACAAGCAAGGCAGCAAAAGCCAGAGGAATACGATCTTTGAATTTTGTACGCTTTTGCATCCTGATCGATCCTCTCGAAGAGCACTAACCACCTGCATCGATGCGCACCATGGCCACGCTTTACATATTTACGCTTCACGCCGCCTCACCCATCCCTACCACACATCATTTTCTCTCACCGTACAATCACCGGCGTTGCAATCTCGCCCTTTTCTGTCCAGTGATACTCATCCAGGTCAGTGACGTAGGGCTGGGACCAACGATATATCCATTTGCCGGCATCGGGGGTGACATTGATGCAGCCATGGCTGCGCGGCATACCGAAGTTGTTGTGCCAGTATGCACCGTGAATGGCAGCCCCAGTGCCCACAAAATAGGTAATCCAGGGCACGGCGTTAACATCATAGAGAGTTCCGGCTTCCTCTGTGCCGCCACGCATCCGGCGGGCCGGGCGCTTGCGCTCAACGATGTAATCGCCATAAGGAGTGATGAAATCGTGAAGCGCGCCATCATCACCCACAATCGATGTCCCGGAGGCAATGCGGGTTTGGAAGACAGGCTTGTCATCCTCAAAACAGGCGACCAGCTGCTTGTCCAGGATGATCTCGATGCGCTTGTCTTCTACGTCAGGTGAGATCGGGCTGAACTCATCGGGATGGATGGGCCGGATGTTGCGAGCCAGTATCCAGGCCTGGCGCACACGCGGCGGCGTATTCTCCTCCTCATCATCGATGCGGTACCAGACCTGTCCTTTGTCATCAACCGCCCGCTCGAGAACCTTGTAGACCTGCTGCCAGAATCCCCGGTAGTGGTAAAAATCGTAGTAGTTGGTATCCATCTTAGGGAACTTGTACTGCCAGCAGGTCGGCACTGTGATCTCACCCCAAAAGCCCTTACCAACATCATCGACCGGCTCATTGAAGATCTCGTGGCAGGGCACGACATAAGCAGAGTGAATGTAGCCTTCCTGGGTCTCGAACCACACGTCGCTCCAGGCACGGGCATCGTAGGGCTCGCCACGGACACCCCGGTAGAGCGGGATGACATTGCCGGAATAGACGGTGCGAACGCTGCCGCCACTGGCGCGCGGCTCTTTGAAGATCCTCAGCCAGGCTGCGCCGTGCACGCGCCCAAAGAAGGGAGGGTAGCCGAACAGCTCGTTGTACGAGAAAGGCTCCTCGCCCGGTTCCTGCATGGATGGATGGGCTAATGCCTGTCCTCCGCGTGCCATGAGCAGCGCGGCCGTCCCGAGCCCGGCGGTCTTGATGAAACGTCGGCGTGAAAGAGAGTGCGATGTCATTGATGCCTCCAACAAGTAGTCAGGAGATTATACAAATCGAATATGGCCAGCGCAAAGAGGCTGTATTTATTCATCGGTAGGACCCGGAAATAGCGTAGTCGTTGGAATGCGACGCTTTTATCCCTACCCCTGGCCCCTTCCCCGCCAGCAGGGCAGGGGAATTACCGCATGAAAACTGACTGTGAGCCCTCTCCCTGCTGGCGGGGAGAGGGTTGGAAGTGTGGGGTGAATGGCTCCACCACGCTATTCTCGCGTGCTACCTATTCATCTAAAATGTTACCGAAGCGGTATAATTCACTCAAAAGAAAATGTTACTGGCGCGAATAATGACCGACGAGGAAAAAATGCATGAAATGTCGTGTTGGGTGCGGGGCGTGCTGCATCTCTCCATCAATTTCTTCACCCATTCCAGGGATGCCTAACGGCAAGCCTGCCGGCGTCCGGTGTGTTCAATTGACCGACGACAACCGTTGCCGGTTGTACGGCCATCCTGATCGACCTGCTGTGTGTGTGCGCCTTCGCGCTGATGAAGAGATGTGCGGTGAGACCCGTGAATATGCTCTAGCCTGGTTAGCAGAACTGGAACGTGCCACCAGCCCAATCGGTGGCACGTCATAGACTAATCACCAATCTGACAACCAAGAACTGCTTTTCACGGCTGCCAGACGCCGTCATATTCGTCCTGGGGAGCATCGGTCAGCTTCATGATCGGGTTGCCTTCCAGATCGAGCAGCCACAGATCGAAATTGCCGTCCCGATCGGAAGCCACCAGCAGGGCTGTCCCGTCAGGTGAAAAGCGCGGTGTCCTGTAATTGAACGTATCATCGGTCAGCCTGTGTATGTTGCATTCGTTGAGCAACTCGCAGCCGGTATCGGCCATGAAAAGCTGGGTCCGGCCATTTACCTTGGCGGTGTAGACCACTTGTGAGCGATCGGCTGAATATTCGACGAACTCAATTTCACCCTCTGTTTCCGTCAGAACGACACGCCTGTCGCCACTCTTGTTGTCGATCTGCACAATCTCAGGGTCACTGCGTGCGGTATAGCCATAGGCTGTGATTACACTGTTGTCTGGTGCCCAATCCAGCAGGTCGAATACGTCCAGTGCAAGTTGTTTGACGTTTGTCTCGAAACCATCGGGCGTGACCGTGCGCAGTAAAATTCGGCCTGCAATGACGGTATAGAAGCCGATCTTATCGGTGCCTTCTATCCAAAGTGGAAAGCGATCGACACGATAGCCCTTTGTCAGCTCCTTGGGGTTCTGCCCTGAGCTGTCCACCACAAAGATATGGCTGCTCACGCCATCACCAACATCGTCGGATTGGTAGGCCAGCATGGTACCGTCGCTCGACCAGGTTGGCGAGCCATCGTAGACTTTGTTGTTGGTCACCTGGATCTGCTGCCGGGTGAGCAAATTGAGAATGACGACCTCAGGGTCACCATCCCACTCAGAGATGAAGGCGATGGTACCCATGCTTCCACCGCCGATGGGTGTAGAGGTTGGCGTGAACGTCGGCGTGGGTGTGTCGGTAGGCATCTGGGTCGATGTCGATGTGGGGGTGGCCGTATCAGATGGTACAGCCGCTTCCCCGGTAGCAGGTGGCTGAGTGATTTCTTCTGTCGCTACCGCTGCTGCCGTTTGTGTGGCTGCTGACATCTGCGTCGCTGCGGCTATTTGTGCAAGCACGGATTCCTGGGTGGCCGTGAGTGCCAAACCGGTGGCCTGCATCTGGGCATTTAATGTACCTGCTACAACCTGGGTTTGTGCGGCACTGGTTTCTATTTGTGCCATTTCGATGGCATCGCGCTGTATTGCAAAGATAATCGAGAACGAAATGACGACTGCGGCAAACAGAATCAGGCCTATAATTGCTACCACTCGTCCACCACGTCTCCGGCGATAGTGGGTTTTGCCTTTGCTTGTATCGATACGGCGAGTGGGTGCTTTCTGTTGGGGGACCTCGCTGGGAACCCACAGCGATTCAATGGGAGGCATGTCCTGCTGGGCCGAACGGGGAGCATCCCCCATGAACCCTGCTGCATTAGTGAAGGCTACTGATAGGTCGGTGGCGCTCCTGAAACGCGCTGCTGGCGCCTTAGCCAGAGCGCGTAAGATGACTGCCTCTACCGCCGGGGTAATCTCCGGGTTGAGGCTGCGGGGCGAGGGCACGGGATCGTTGATGTGCATCTGGAGCAGCCTGACAGGGCTATCGGATTGGAATGGTGTCTGCCCTGTCAGCGCCTGGAACAGGATCACACCCAGGGCATAGATATCGACGGCTTTCGTGATGGCACTATCACTGACGCCAAGCTCTGGCGCCATATATTCGGGTGTTCCGGCAAAGCTGGAGCCTGTGATAGCCGTGGTGGCCTTCTCGACGTGGGAGAGGCCGAAATCGGAAAGGTATGCGTTGCCTTGTTCATCGAACAAGATGTTGCTGGGTTTGAGATCCCGGTGGATTACCTCGTTCCGGTGGGCGTAGTCCAGGCCGGCGGCCACCTGTTGAACAACTGACAGCATTTCTCCTGGCGGTACCCGCACGGCACGGGGCAGCATATCAGCCAGGGAGCCGCCCGGCATGTATCGCATTACCATATAGGGAACGCCTTCCCACTCACCAACATCGTAAAGTGGCACAATGTGAAGGTGTTCAAGCCGGGCAATGATGCGTGCCTCTTGCTGAAAGCGCTCCAGGAAGCTGGCATCTTTGAGCAGCTCTTGAGGTAAAATTTTGATTGCCACCACCCGGTTGACACCGGGCTGGTAGGCACGGTACACGGTGGACATGCCACCATGCCCCAACAAGCTTTGGATCTCGTATTGCTTAAAAGTTTGGCCTATGAGTGGATCGTCTAACAAGATTGAATATCCCCCGAATAGCTAGTACAGTCGGGCCTAAATAGACCCAGAGTTAGAATGCGCTTCATGCCCAACTGTTTAAGTGTTTCGCACGTGAACATAACCGGCGGTTTACTTATGCCGCGAAATACTAGTACAGTTGGGCATAAGTTCATCGCCAGATTAAGGCAATCTTCCCAACTGTATAAAGTACTTTGCGTTGCACTTCTCGACT
>JAFGMS010000524.1 GCA_016927375.1 Anaerolineae bacterium | reverse complement strand
CTACTCCTCCATGGTTGCCCCGCGGAGATCAAGATCCTCGGCGAAATGGCAGGAGACAAACCGGCCACCGGCGACTTCGCGGAGCGGCGGCTCCTCCACCGCGCAGATGTCTTGCGCATACTGGCAGCGGGGATGGAAATAGCAGCCGGTGGGCGGGTTGGACGGGTCGGCGACCTCCCCGGCCAGACGGAGACGGATGGTCCGATCCCGCAGCCGCGGATTGGAGACCGGCACAGCGGACATCAATGCCTCGGTGTAAGGGTGCATGGGGTTGGCGTACAGCTCGAGGCCATTGGCGACCTCAACTACCTTACCCACATACATCACCACCACCCGGTTACAAATGTGTCGGATCACACTCAAGTCATGGGAGATGAACAGGTACGTCAGGTCAAAGTCAGCCTGCAGCTCCTCCAACAAGTTCAGGATCTGCGCCCGCACAGAGACATCCAGGGCAGAGACCGCCTCATCGCATACCACCAGCCGGGGGTAGGTAATCAGGGCGCGGGCGATGCCGATACGCTGCCGCTCCCCGCCTGAGAAGGCGTGCGGATAGCGCTGCATGTACTCAGGGCGCAGCCCCACCCGTTCGAGCAGGTACTGCACGCGCTCCTTCATCTCTTGCTGTGTTGCCATCCGGTTGACTTTGAGAACCTCACTAACCAGCTCGAAAATGGTCATGCGAGGGTTAAGAGAAGCGTAAGGATCCTGGAAGATCATGCGGATGTCTTTGCGATAGGGCCTGACCTCGCTCCCCTTGAATTGCGCCAGGTCTACCACCGCCTCGTCGGCACGCCGGTACAGAATCTCACCGGCTGTGGGCTCATAGGCACGCGCAATGCAGCGCCCCACGGTTGTCTTACCGCAGCCGCTCTCGCCTACCAACCCAAGCGTCTCACCCTTGCGCACAAAGAAGCTGACGTCGTCTGCCGCCTTGGTATACCCTCTGACCCCACCGAAGATGCCCCTGGTAATGGCGAAATGCATCTTCAGGTTGTTGACTTCCAAAAGATAACTGTCATCCTTCATCTGAAATGCAGTCTGGGAGGTGTTCTCTTGTCCGGTCATTTTGCTTGCTCCATAGCCTTCTCGCCGACGAGGTCTTCGTACAGAAGGCATTGCACTGTGTGGTTGTCGTTGAGCTGCGTAACAGCAGGAACGACAGTCCGGCATTCAGCCATCGCCTTGGCGCATCGAGGATGGAACGGACAGCCACCCGGACGGCGATAGGGGTTCGGCACCATGCCCTTGATGGGATCGAGCTCCTCACGTGTCACTGCGATCTTGGGGATCGAACGCAGCAGTGCTTGTGTGTAGGGATGCTTGGGCTCATTGAAGATGGTATTCACATCGCTTTTCTCAACAATCTTGCCCAGATACATCACCGCAACCTCATCGGCGATCTCCGCCACCACTCCCAGGTCGTGCGTGATGAACAGCAAGGTCATGTGATACTGCTGCTGCAAATCCAGCATCAGGTCCAGAATATTGGCCTGTGTGGTCACATCCAACGCCGTTGTCGGCTCATCGGCAATCAGCATGGTCGGGTTGCAGGACAGCGCCATGGCGATCATCGCTCGTTGGCGCATCCCTCCTGATAGACGGAAGGGGTATTCCTCCACCAATCGATCCGGTTTGGGAATGTCTACCTTGTCCAGCAAGTCGATGGCCATTTGCCAGGCTTCTTGCTTGGTGGCCTCGGTATGCAGCCGGATGGTCTCCGTGATCTGGTTGCCCACCGTGTACATGGGACTGAGCGAGGTCATCGGCTCCTGAAAGATCATCGCGATCTCTTTCCCGCGGATGCTGCGAATGCGGCGCCCATGCGGATTGAGCCGGGCAATATCGACGACTTCGCCCTGACCGTTCTCATTCTTGCGCGTGTACAATATCTCGCCCGAGACAATGCGGCCCGGCGAGTGCACGATCTGCAAAAAGGAGCGGCAGGCTACGCTTTTGCCACAGCCGCTCTCGCCTACTAATGCCAGTGTCTTGCCACGCTTGACATCGAGATCGATGCCATCGACGGCACGTACCACACCTTCATCTGTGAAAAAATGTATCTTTAGATCTTTGACTTCAACGAGTGTTTCTGACATCTTTTCCATCTCTCCACCTACGTATGATACGGATCGGCGGCATCGCGCAGACCATCGCCCAGAAAGTTGAATGCCAGGATCGTAACAAAGATCGCCAGACCAGGCAGGAGCAGCCAAGGCTTGCTAATCACAACGACGACGTTGATGGCTTTGCTGAGCATCACTCCCCAACTAACAACAGGAGGGCGCAACCCGATGCCCAGGAAGCTCAGCGCCGATTCGCCCAAGATCATGCCCGGAATAGATAATGTCATCGAGGCAATGATGTGACTCATGAACGAAGGAACCATGTGTTTCATGATGATACGGTAACGCGGTACACCATCGAGCACAGCGGCAGTAATAAAGTCCTCTTCGCGCAACGACATGAACTTACCCCGCACCACACGCGCCATATCCGTCCACCGCAGCAGCGACAGAATAATGGTAATTCCAAAATAGACAAATACAGGGTCCAGCTTGGGTGGCATCGCGATCGCCAGTGCCATCCATAACGGAATATCCGGGATGGCTCGCAGAACTTCAATGCTGCGTTGGATCAGGTTATCAACCCAACCGCCAACCAGCCCCGATAATCCGCCCAGGAGAATGCCCAATAGCAACGTCAGAGCAACACCAATTAGCCCAATCGACAGTGATATTTGGGACGCATAAATCAAACGGCTCAACAGGTCGCGCCCCACTTCATCAGCCCCTACGGGATAAAACGGGTCCTCAGGATTCACTGGCCCAAAAAAATGAACCTCTGATGTGAAATGTATATTCCTGACAAACCTGAGGACTGGATTCAAGACTATACAGATCAGGTTGTCACTCCATTCGGGTGGGCAAACCGGAGTACCGTGCAGCCCCACCTGGTATTTATCCCCATGCACGAAAAAGCCCAGGCGAATCTTGGTCTCTGGGTCAATTGTAAATGTTTCCACAAGTGTGTCAGGATCGCGGGTTTTCTTAAACGCATAGACATAGGGCGCAAACGCCCCACTATCAAACCAGTGAATGGGCATCGGCGGGGAATTGACATATTCCGACTGATGGGTATAACCTGGCGGTGTATAGGTTGGTGTCTGCAAAACTGAGGGATCGGAGGTTTTGGGCGCAAAGAAACCCGCAAAAATAGACACAATATAAAAAATGATGATTACCACCAGGCTGATCAGCGCCAATCGATGCTTTCGGAATTTCCACCACATCAGCTGCCACTGCGAAGCCATGGCTACCCGCTCGGCAGCTTCACCCATCGTAAGGGCTTCGGCAGAAAGAACAACCTCGTCATTTTCGACAATGTCATTTGCTTCTTTGTTTGCTTCAGTTGCCATGAGTACTCCTAACTCCCATACCGGATGCGTGGATCGAGCCAGGCCAGTAGAATATCTGACAAGAGGGTTGAAACGAGAGTTAAGAGACTGAGGATCAACAGAAAGCCGCCGCCTAAGAACACATCCAGATTTAATAGGGCATTGAGCAAGACCGGGCCTTCCGTTGGCAGGTTCATAACAATAGCAACAATAGCCTCGCCGGCAACCAGACTGGGTAAGAGATAGGCAAAACCGCTCACGAAGGGATTCATGGCATGGCGGATAGGATATTTGATCAGCAGCCGCAGCTCCGAAAGTCCTCTCGCGCGGGCCGCTTCGACATAGGGTTTGTGCAGCTCATCCAGCAGATTGGCGCGCATAATGCGGATTAATCCGGCAGTTCCGCCCATCCCGATGACTATCATTGGGATCCAGATATGCTTGAGCAAATCCCCTACTTTGGCCAGGCTCCAGGGAGCCTGTTGAATTTCACCCGACGAGAATAACCCCGTAAACGAGGTCTGAAACATGGTCAGACCAAGCACCAGCAAGATCAGTGCCAGCAAAAAGTTGGGAATTGCCAGACCGATGAAGCCAATAAAAGTAAAAATATGGTCGGCAATACTATACTGGCGAACAGCGGAGAGAACTCCGATTGGCAGCGCCACCACCCATGTAAAAATGAAACTACCTATTGATACGACAAGGGTCAGCGGCATGAGATCGGCGATCACCTTCCCCGCAGCTTCACGCTTGTAGAAAGAATAGCCAAAGTCGCCATGCAGCAGGATATTCCCGATCCACTTGATATATTGTTCGTGGAGAGGACCGCCATACCCGTAGCGTGCCCTCATCATTTCAAGATCTTGTTCCGAGAATTGAACATTTATCTGCGTTCGCTGGTTTTCCATCATCTTGGAAATGGGATCGCCAGGGGGTAGCTGAATCGTGACGAAGATCAGAATCGAGATAACGAACATGACGGGGATCATGTACAGCAATCGCTGGAGAATATATTTCAGCATAAGTCTAACCTCGCATCGATGTATATAGTGGGGCGGGATGTCAATCCCGCCCCAACCCATTTTTGCGTTAGTGACAACGGTTGAGCACCGTTGCTTACCATCGATTGGCTGTTACTCGGTGAAATACCACTGCTCGGGAAGGGCAATGGCGTAGCCACCCGGATTCCAACCCCAGATCCAATTATCCATCACATTAGCCGTTCTGGCGCTCACCGGATGGTAGCCGGGAGTAGCACTGGAGACACCAATCACCCAGAAATAGTCAGCGGCATTCTGGATCACCTGTCCCATCAGTTCGAGCCGCTCCTCGCGCGTTGGAGCCTGCAAGACCTGGTTGTAGAGATCGATATGTGCCTGGATGTCGTCGGGCGGCTCTACTTTGGCCTCATTTTGAGGCTGGTTGATATACAATGCCCAACCCTTGCCCCAATATGACTGTCCCTGATTCGGAACATAGTAACGCGGATCGAGGATGGCGGTAATGCCAACGCCGCCTTCGGCAGTGAAAATGGTGGCTTCAATGCCGTTTTCGTCGCCGCGATCACCCAGCTCATCGTTGGTGATGGTGTCGATCACAATGTCAACACCAACGGCAGCATAGTACTTCTTGAGCATTTCTGCCGCATCACCAAAACGCAGACCGTAGTCATCCTTCTGGATGCTAAACACAATGGTTAGTTTTTCGCCGGTCGACGGGTCAAGACGGAAGCCCTCGGCATCCTTCTCGGGCAGGACCTTATCGAGGTACTCGTTAGCCTGGTCAACATCGTACTCGAGATACTGAGTAGTCAGCTGCTCATTGTAGAGCGGCGAATCTTCGGTCGGTGAAATCTGACGCGGCTCACCCTGACCAAAATAGAGACTATCGATCATCTCTTGACGGTTGATGGCATACGACATCGCGATACGGAAGTCCTTTTGGCTGAAGAGCTCGCCCATGACGGGGTGGGTTTGGTTGAAGAGGATGCTGATCTGCCCGCCGCCTTCGCTTGGATTCGGATGCAAGATCAAGCCGGAGGTCGCTTCGTTTTCAACGAACGTGGCCTTCATTTCATTGGTGGTATTCGCGACTGTATCAAACTTGCCGGCCAGGGCATCGACCAGCATGGTTTGTTCATCCTGGTATTGCGTCCCAACAATGCGGTCTATATACGGAAGCTGATTGCCCTCTTTGTCTACCCAGTAATAATACGGGTTACGCTCCGCGATGAACTGCGTGCCCGAACCCATCTCCTGTGTGTACACCCAGGGGAACATGGTCGGGTAGTCCAGGTCACGACTGATGACAGCCGGATCAGCGCCGGTCCCCACCGCCGACTTCGACGCAAATAGGGTTACCCAGTCGGTGGCATTTTCGTCTTCTTCGACCAACTTCTCGATATTTTCGGGAGTGTTGTAGTCAGCATGGTACTGCTCGAGATAGTGCTTAGGAGCAGTGACAAAGGCCCAGCCGTCATACGTGCACATCTTGAGCAGGAACATCCCATAGGGAATATTGAACTCGATCGTGAAGGTCTCGTCATCGATCTTGTTTGCGACGGCAGGAGTCGAACCATCAGGGGTTAAGATGGAATTCGGGATCGTGCCGCCCGTGAGTTCGGTATTGGCCATGATGTCGTTAACGTAGAACAGCACATCATCAGAGGTGAAGGGTGCACCATCAGACCACTTGAGGCCCTTGCGCAGATGGAAGGTATAGACGGTTGCATCGTCGTTGACATCGACATTTTCCGCGATGTTGGGCACCCAACCATCGTAGGTTGGATTCCAGTTTACCAGGCCGCGCCAGGCGATCATGAAAATCATCTGGGATGACCAGTAGGAATCTCCGACGAACGGATCGCGGAAATCGCCACCATAGGCGCCGATGCTCGATCCTGGGAGGTCAATAACGCGGGGGTTTTCTGGTAGACGTTCTTCAACGGGGGGTAAGTCGCCTGCAGCAACTCTTTCTGCAAGCATCGGAGATTCACCGTACGTGCCGGCCGGCTCTTCTTCAGACGGCTCTGTTGTCATCGGCTCTTCTTCGGCCGGCTGGGCTCCTTCTGTTGCCTCAGCCGGCTCAGTGGTAGCCACTTCAGTCACCGGTGTTCCACACCCTACAAGGAGCACACATACACTGAAAGCAATCACCAAGCCCAGATAAAAGAAGCTGCGATGAATGACCTTCTTGTTTGGCATCTCTTCCTCCTTAGGAATTCAGAAACCATATTAAATATACGTATGTAAAATCGACCGCATCAGCTTTACAGAAATCGCTTGAAACGCATCACCTCCCTCTGTCTAAATACTATTCCACACTGTTGTCTTCGTACAATGGACCATATATACGCTCTATGTGAAACTGGAAAGATACCTCATACAATCAGTAAGAAGCTGTTTTGCATGAAAAAGCACACCACAGCGGCAAGCACAGGCCACTCGCCCCTTTGCTGAAGAACCTGCTCTGGAACAGCTTGTGCTTATCTACTCCGGCGCGCGGCTGTTCGAATGTGGCTTTTATCACTCGGAAGGTACCTTGCTATCCCTCAACCACCCATCTTTCAAACACGATAACCAAACCAGATCATCGGCCCGATAGATCTGCTGAGCGTCATCGTGAATATGCTCAACTCGATCAAATTCATTGCCCGTCATAAACTCGAAGAACAATGGTTCAATGTGGAAAAGTGGGGCGAGAACCTGGACACCTTCAAATGGATAATGGGTACCGCACGGCCGGACTAACAGTCCGACCTACATCCGGCTGCATGTCATCCCAATCTTTCCCACTATTCCGCGTAGAACCGGAACAATCGTGAAAGTTGTTCGGTTTGCACGAAAACAACCTGCCAATTGAGTGTCCAGAGCTATCACCCTACATTAAATTGGTCGACAATTGCCAAAAGATTTTGTTGTCCCAGCGAACAGATGAGAAGTGCTTAGTCGAAACGTTTCGATTACCATAAATATAATAGTAATATTTCTCCGAAAAGTCAAAGCATCGTTGTTCAGTCACGTTCATATCTGTATGCTGAGCCACCCGGCATGCGCTATAATTCGCGCCTTGTTCTTTGCATAAGGTAGTTATTTGGATGGACCGAGGAGAAGAAGCCATGCTGAAGACGCATCGCGGGGTTCGCATTAGTCTGGTGCCGGGTATGCTGGTGATCGCCCTGGCTGCTTGCGGCAGTCCCACCGAGGAAACTGCCACACCAGCCGGGCGTTTGCCCCGCGGCGACCGGATCAGCGCGCGCGACATCGAGGTAGTTTCAGGGCTTGACATCTGCGATGGGTTCATCAGCCCCACGCTGCAGCCTTTCAAACCGGAGGCCGCCAGCCCCTTATATATCATGCCAAACGAGCACGTAAGAGGAGCACAAGACGCGGCAGTAACCATCATCGAATATGGTGACTTCACTTGCAAAGAATGCGCCGGGTTGGCACCCGGCCTCAAGGCGCTGCTCGAAACATACTCCGACCTGAAGATCGTCTTTCGCCATTTACCACTTGGCACCAATGCCCGGATAGCGGCAATCGCCACCGAGATTGCCTACGACCAAAAAGGCGATGAAGGTTTCTGGGCAATGCATGACCTGCTCTATGAGAAGCAGTCAGAATGGGAACCACTTTCCGAGAAATCTCTGCGCTATGAATTAGGCAAATATGCCGATGAGATCGGCCTGGATGGCGAGCAGATGAAGAGCGCACTCGACGGCGAGGAATACAGCACTGTGATGGACTTCGCTGTCAGCGGCGCCGAGTCGATTGGTGTCACAACGGTCCCCAGCCTGTACGTTAACGACCTCCTGATCAACGAACTCTCAGGCGACGAGCAGACGCTCGACCTGCTTGTCCAGATTACCCGGATCAAACAAACCTACCGCGAGGCTCCCCCAATGGTCATCGACCCGGCCAAGACCTATGCAGCCTGGATCTTTGCCGAGCAGGGCACCATGGCCGTCGATTTGTACGCCGAGCTGGCGCCGGAGACCGTCAACAACTTTGCCTATCTGGCCTGCACCGGCTACTACGATGACATCACCTGGCACCGCGTGATCCCAGGCTTTGTAGCCCAGACCGGCGACCCGACCGGAACAGGGTTCGGCGGGCCGCTGTACACTATTCCGGACGAATTCGAAGAGAGCGGGCTGACCTTTAACCAGGCAGGATGGCTCTCGATGGCACACTCAACCGCACCCGACTCAGCAGGCTCGCAGTTCTTCATCACGCTTGGCCCTGCCGAGCAGCTCAACGGCAGCTTCACGATCTTCGGCAAGGTTGTCAGCGGGTTAGAGATAGCTCAGTCTCTGCGAGCACGCGATCCTCAAACCGATATCGAGCCCGGCGATCCATTGATGAAGGTGGTGGTGCGGGAGTTGGAGTGAAAAAGCCTCACTTCACCAACCTGCGAGCGGTGAAGTGAGACCATGACTTGTCAAAGACAACTCGGAATAACGAAGATCAGTGCCGGGAGTTCTTCATTCAATGTTCCATAAGGCCACCGTGCCATCCTGCATACCGGAGGCCAGCACCGTTCCATCCGCGTTGAAGACCACACTATAGATCTCATTCCCCCCACCCTCAAAGGTATCGAGCACCTCGCCGGTGTCCAGGTCCCACAGAATAATCGTCCCGTCCAGGGAGGCAGATGCCAGAGCATTACTGTCGGGCGCCCAGGACACATCATTCACCAAATCCGTATGTTGGGAGAGTGTGCGAAGCATCTCACCTGTCTCAAGGTCCCAAAGAATAATGGTCATGTCGACCGAAGTCGAAGCCAGCATTCTCCCATCTGGTGAGAAGGAAAGATGGTTGATCCTTTCAGTATGACCCTCCAAGACACGCACTTCCTCCTCAGTGCTCGCATCTCTAAAAATGATCGTACCATTATCCATACCCGCAGCGATGACGGTAGCATCAGATGAATACGACAAGGCCCAGACTGGGGCAGGATACTCCCATGACTTAAGCCATTCATTGGTAGAGGCGTCGAAGAACGGGATTGCTTTGTCATGCGAGGTAAAGGTATAAATACTCTGAGTGGGCGAGATGGCCACGTCGAGCTGACCGGCAGGCAGTGAGGTAAAGCCATCAATAATCGGCTCGCCTGTCTGGGCCGACCAGCTCGTGACGTATAGCTGCTGCCCTCCCACGAGCACGATCGTTCCGTCCGGATAAAACTCTACATCGTAAACCTCTTCGGGTGTCTCCAATGTACGGATTAGATCACCAGTCTCTAAATCCCACAGGATGACCGTTTTGTCCAGTGAGCCGGAGGCCAGCGTTTTGCCATCCGGGGAGAGAGCAACACTGGTGACAGCATCGCTGTGACCTTCTAGAATGCGGTCAGCCGTCTCAGAAACGGGCTCCTCCGTCTCTCCGCCCCCAAGCGGCTGTCCGGAAACCATCTGCGAGACCATCGAAGGCATACCCAGCGCAGTCAGTCCGGCCAGGGCGGCTATCACAACGACAGCCGCTATGATCATCATGAGCCTGCGCCTGGCTGGTGCCGCCGCAGCAGGTCTGGTCGGAGCCATGCGAATGGTGGAAATATGCCCGGAACCCACAGGTACCGGTGCTGCCTCAGTTAGCGGCGATTCGCCCGCCATCACCGCGCGCAGATCGGCAGCCAGCGCGCCGGCCGTCTGGTAACGGGTGGCCGGATCCTTGGCCATGGCACGGTCGACGACACGTTGTACCTCCTTCGGCAGATCGGGGCGATATGTGTGCACATCGGGCACAGGCTCAGTAGCATGTGCCATGAGCACACCAACCGGCGTCTCTGCCGGATAAGGGTGCCGCCCCGTCAACAGCTCGAAGACCGTCACTCCCAATGCATAGATATCCACCAGCCCGGTCACCTTATTGGTTTTGGTAGCTTCAGGGGCCATATAGGCCGGCGTCCCGACAATGCCACTCCCGGTGATCTGTGTGACTGCTTCGATTGCTTTGGCGATGCCAAAATCGGCCAGATAGACGTTATTGTTCTCGTCCAGCAGAACGTTGCTGGGCTTGAAATCGCGGTGGACAATACCCTTCTGATGAGCATGGTCAAGCCCGCCGGCAATCTGCTCGACCAGCCGGACGATCTCGGGCAGGGGCAGCCTCTCTTCCCTTCGAATGAGATCGCTGAGCGTCCCGCCCGTCATGAGAGCCATCACAATATAAGGCAGTCCATCTTCCTCGCCGAAGTCATACACCGGCAAGATGTGGGGGTGTTGGAGCTTGGCAATAACTTGAACTTCTCTTGTGAAGCGCTTGACAAATGTCCGGTCTTGCAGGAAATGCGACGGCAGCACCTTGACAGCCACCTCACGCCCAATCGACGGTTGTTTGGCGCGGTAGACATTGGCCATACCGCCGTGCCCAATTTCGTCGAGAATTTTATATGAACCAAGTGTACGTCCAACTAAATCTGACATAAGTGTAATCCTGATGAGTGTAGAGTCTACGTAGTTTCTGTTTATAAGTGATTAGCTTACAGTCTACAATTCACAGTCCACAGCACAAAGGACAAAGCCAGGAACCAACAGATGGCAAGAGAAAAAGGCTCCGGATGTCTTCCAAAAAAGATCGAAATGTTTTTCGAAAAAGATCGAGAAGTTTTTCAAAAAAGATCTCGATCTTTTTTCTATCAAGACCTGTTCTTCTTCCAGATGCATTAAGAAGGTACCTTTTTGAACAAATGAGGACCTTCATCCCCCTACCCTTCCATCCCTGATTATCAAGAGAATTCGCACATTGCTATAGTCAAGACAAACGGTATTTCACCGTCTGCGAGTATAGCACAATCTGTCGACCTTGGTGTATGATGGGTGAGAGCAGTTAGAGGTCGATGCTTATGCCCACGGCACTGAATCCGGTTCTGGGAATCGTCGCTACGCTGGCGGCCGTGATAGTGTTTATGGCCTGGCTGCTGTCCGGCCGGGTTGTGCACAGGCGTGCACCCGATCCGCCCTGCACGCCGGACGTCTTCGATGTGCCTTTTGAGCATATTGCCTTCCCAACGCGTGATGGTATACAGTTGGGCGGACGGATGACAGGCGGGCAAAGGCGCCGGCCTGTAGTGATCTTCTGCGCCGGGATGTTTGGTAGTATGGATGGGGATACCCATCTGGTGCCGGTGTTCGTCGAGGCGGGCTTCGATGTCCTGCAATTCGATTGGCGGGCACACGGAGCCAGCGACGGTGCCCGCACCACCCTGGGTGTACGCGAGGTGCTTGACGTGCAGGGGGCGATCGATTTCCTCCAGGCGCGCGGCGTGCAGCGTATCGGGCTGATGGGCTTTTCTTTCGGAGGGGCAGTTGCGCTGCGGGCAGCGGCACAGGATCGGCGGGTGTGTTGTGTAGCCTGTGATGGCGGCTTTGTGACACTTCAGAGTGCGCTGGGGGGATATCTGAAGGAAAGGCTGGGGACAGGTGCAGGCCTTTTCTCACCTTTCTTATGGCTGGTGCTGCGATTGGTTGAGCTGCGGTTGGGATTGCGATTGAGCGCAGCCGAGCCACCGGCATCGGTGGGCGCGATCAGCCCGCGGGCAGTGCTGTTCATCCACGGAGAGAATGACGCACTCGTCCCCCCAGCCGAGCAAGATCGCCTTTTTGCAGCCTGTGGTGAGCCCAAGGCACTGTGGCGCATCGAGGGAGCAGGTCACCGGCAGGGCTACGAGCTTCAGCCGGAAGAGTACCAGCAACGGGCGATTGGCTTCTTCCGGCAATACCTGATGTGAGCGAGCGGCTCACGTCTCACAATCATAAGCTATATGCCGCAAGTGTCTGCCTTACCCACATCGTGGACAAGTGTAAAGATAGAACCTTTGAGAACATCGTAGACGGAACCTTAACAACCGAACCTTACGAGCATCGTAGATTTATAGACAGCGATAGGCCTGTATTCAAGAAGGAGTAGGCCAAACAAGTAAAAGCGAACACAGAACGTAACTACCTTGACAATGTCACATTACACTCAGTGCTGGTGACGGATATGGGTGATGCAAAGCATCACTTGTCACCCGTACTTGCCGGATTT
>JAFGMS010000523.1 GCA_016927375.1 Anaerolineae bacterium | reverse complement strand
AGGAGAAACCATGCCTCACCATCACCTATCGTACAAGAAGCTGTTAGTCTGCCTTGTGGCTACCACTTTCGTATTGGCTGCCTGCGCTGCGCCGGCGACGACGCTTACACCGGTAACCGGGTCTGCCACGCCGATCACCGGTAATTCCGAGCCGGCCTCTGTCGAGACGCTGCGCCTGCCGGGCGGCGGTTACTGGGGACACCCATCACCCTTTGGTTTCAACCGGGGGCCGGGCTATGTCCGTGCTTCGCTGCTCTTCGACACGTTGGTCTGGCGTGATGCCGGCGGCCAGACCATCCCCTGGCTGGCAACAGACTGGTCACTTTCTGAAGACGAGCTGACCTGGACTTTCACCCTGCGTGACGGGGTATTCTGGCAGGACGGTCAGCCCCTTACCGCCGATGACGTCGTCTTTTCCATCGCGTATTATAAGGCCCATCCCGGCGCAGCCTGGTTCATGGCCCAGATCAACGAGATCGAGTCTGCAACCCAGGTTTCCGACAACCAGGTCGCCGTCCGGCTCGTCCGGCCGTTCGCTCCCTTCATCCAGACCACCGCCGAGGCCATGTGCATCTTCCCCCGCCATATCTGGGAAGACGTTGCCGACCCACAGACCTTTATCGAGCCGGAAGCCTTTATCGGCAGTGGGGCCTACCGTCTGATCGAGTACAGCCAGGCAGAAGGCACGTACCTGTTCGAGTCCAACCCTGATTTCTTCCTTGGGGAACCCTACGTCCGGCGCATCGAGTTCGTCCCCGCCGGCGATCCCATTCTGAGCCTGTCGAACCGCGAGATTGCAGCCTTCGACAAGTTCGGCGGTGTGACCGAGGAAATGCTGGAACCCTTCCGGAAGGAGCCGTTTGCAGTTACCGAAGCCTCCGGCGAATGGGGCATGTTTCTCTACTTCAACCTGGAAAAGGAGACGCCGCTGCGCGATGTGCGTGTCCGCCAGGCCATTGCCCATGCAGTCGACCGGGAGGCCCTGGTAGAGCGTGTTCTCTTTGGCTTTGGCGATGCTGGCAATCCCGGCTTCCTACCGCCTGCAAACCCCTCTTATGCCCCTGGTGTCAAGAGCTACCCCCTTGACCTGGAGCAGGCCAAAGCGCTGCTTGAGGAGGCCGGCTACGATGGCACGCCCATCGAAATGGCTTACTCGCCAGACTGGATCATGGCCTCGGCGCGGGTTGTGGAGATCATCGAAGCCGGGCTGAGCGAGATCGGCATCTCACTAGAGCCGGTTTCGATGGACCAGGCCACGCTCGATGCAGCCGCCCAGGAGGGCAGCTACGAGATGATGATCACCGGCTTCGGCGGATTGGGTGGTGATCCCGATCAGTTGCGGCGCAGCTTCGCCGGCAGCAGCACGGCGACAGGTTTCAGCCGTGCACGAGGGTATAACAATCCTGACTTCGATACGCTGGCCGAGGCGCAGGTCTCGATGAAGGCTGCCGCAGAGCGCCAGGAAGCTGTGGGCAAAATGCAGGCAATTCTGGCCGAAGATCTGCCTGTGCTGCCACTATATTACACCGACCGTGTGGTTGCCTTCGATGCCGGCGTATTCGATAACTGGTACTTTACGCCCGGCGGCTTTGGCGGCGGCATCCCGCTGCCCTATAACAAGCACCAGTTCATCACCGGCCTACCTGAAGGATTGGTAATCAAAGACAGCCCGGGATAGTGTGCACACAACAACATGTCAGGCCGCAACGAGTCACATTGTAACTACTCAGCTCTCAGCTATTGGCTTTTAGCTTTTGACTGTGAACTGTGAACTGTAATAGATCTTTCGGGTTGACGCAGTTTTGCACTACTGCTGCTGTTTTAGCCTTCTGGCACGCAAGACATGTATCGATGAGAAGAATGACGAGCAAACAGGTGACACAAAGGGAGCTTCACAAAATCCTCCCGGAGGTTAGCGGCCAAAAACCTCCGCGGGGCCGACTACACTCACCCTCCGGGAGGGTGAGGTGAGCACCATGTCAACAAACGCCGCCAGGCTGCCTGTCATTCCCGCTTTCGCGGGAATCCATAAGCCCCAATCACCTGCTGCTATTTTCCTCACCTATGGTGAGCATTTTGATCACCGACCACTCCTGGTGCTTCAAAACGAAGGATCGACGAAGGAACGACGGATCTGGAACGAAAGGCGCCTCTTTGAACATAGCAACGTCAACAGGTTGCTAGCATAAGTGTCAACTTAAGAGCCTCGTATACCTGGCGCTTTCTACTATAGCTATAGGTAATGCGTAAAAGGTAAATATGTAAAACGTGAGCCGTGACGAGTAGCCAGTCTGAGTTTACAAGTCACAGCTCGAAGATTGAAAAGCTACAAGCTAAGAGCTGAGCAGTGTCAAATCTCACTAAATCCTACGGGCATTGTCTCAAAAAGTCGTGCGAAAGGCTAGTTTTAATCGAGAGTCATCGCTCATCTTTAGCAGGTCGAGTTATGACCGTTTGTCCAAAAGCCAAATCACAATAGCCATTCAAATTAAAGGAGGCAATCTTTCCAACGTCCAATCATTCCCCAATCGGCCCTCGGCCTTCAACCTTCGCCGGTCCGCAACTTGTGGAAAACTGAGACGGCTGACCAGTTGGACAGCTATTGAGCTTTGTCTGCTGCCTTACTGCCCTACCCCCGAATGATCGTCTGGCTCTGCTCACGCAGGTAGTTGAGCAGGGTCCATGGCCCACCGATGTTCCTACCCGAAGAGCCGCTGGCTTTCCAACCACCGAAGGTCTGGTACCCCGGCCAGGCACCGGTCGTCGCGCCAGACGGCCGGTTGACATACACAACACCCGCCTCAATATTATCCAGAAAGTACTGAGCTTCCTGCTCATCTTCGCTGTAGAAGCCGGCGGTCAGGCCGTATACGGTATCGTTGGCTTTCTGGAGCGCTTCTTCGAGCGTACCGTAGGGCAGCACACATACAATTGGGACGAACAGCTCATTTTGCACCAGCACGTGATCCTGCGGCAGCCTCTCGACAATGGTTGGCTCGACGTAGTAACCGTAGGCAAACTCACCATCATCCAGCACATTCCCACCGAGCACGATCTTGCCGTCAGCCCTGGCTTGGGCTGCAAAGCGTTGGAAATCTTCATAGGCACTCTTGTTGCCCAGCGGCCCCAGAAAAGTATCCCGATCGAGAGGGTTACCAATCTTCACATGGATATTGGTCTTCTCGATGAGCTGTTCCATAAAGGCATCATAAATATCTCGTTGCACATAGACCCGTGAGCAGGCAGAGCATTTCTGGCCACCCATGCCGTATGCTGCACGCATAACACCCTGAGCAGCCTTATCCAGATCGGCTTTGTCGCTGACAATAGCCGGGTTCTTCCCCCCCATCTCGACGACTATCGGTTTGGGATACCGACGCGAAAACTGCCTGTAGACCTGGTTAAAGCCGATCTCATACGAACCGGTGAAAGTTATTCCATCCACAGCCGGGTTTTCAATCAACTCTCTCCCGGCTGTACTGCCCGGCCCGCTGATAAAGTTCACCGCACCCGCCGGAATGCCGGCCTCCATCAGGAACCTGACCAGCATGTAGGTTGTGTAGGGTGCATCAGAGGACGGCTTCACGACTACCGTATTGCCCGTGACAAGTGCCGCGCCTACCGGCCCACCTGACAATGCCAAAGGAAAATTGAATGGGGCAATAACGGCCCACACGCCATAGGGTTTCAGGATAGATACGTTGGTGTCATTGGCCCCAAATGAGCTCATCCGGCGGAGATACCCCTCATTCTGCTCCACCTGGTAGCAGTACCAGCGAATCAGGTCAGCCGTCTCCTCGACGTCCGCTAGTGCCTCGACCCGGCTTTTGCCCATTTCCATGATCATTGCTGCTGAGAGTTCATAACGGTGCTCTGATATCTTATCGGCGGCCTGGTAGAGGATCGCATTACGCTCCTTGTAAGGCATCGACCGCCAGACCGGAACAGCCGCCTTCGCCGCTTCGACGGCCGCTTTCACATCTTCGCGGGTTGCCTTTGCGAACTGGAATAACGGCTCGCGGGCGTCCGCCGGGTTGAATACCGGGAAGGTTTCTTTTGTAGAATGCTCCTTATCGCCAATCAACAAAGGATAAGTTTTGCCAAGCTGGGCTTTGACGCGCTTGATCCCCGCATCGAAGTCGGCGTGAAGCTGATCGTTATCTACACTCAAGGTGGAATACGTGATTTTGAATTTCTCAGCCATAAGGATATCTCCCCTCAAGCCTAAGTACCGTCGCCCTGATCGGGTCAGGACAACCGGCACCGGTAAACTTTGAACAGCCTGGATTCGCTCATCTTCAGGGTGTATTTTACAGATGTATGTTTGGAGACACCAGCCCCTAATCAGAGACGCCGGTTTGCATACAGATAAGATCCCTACCCTATCGATTTCTTTCCAGTTTCAGATATGCCCCTTATAATTTATGCTATGTTCACCCAAGTCACTCGTCGTGGGCACCAATGAATCAACAATCATCTGTTTCCCATACCTCTACACTAATAGGACGTTGGTACTTTGCAATTACTGTGTTGCTGCTGATAACAGCAGCCTTTTTCCGTCTATGGGATCTGGGCACCGCTCCCCCCGGCATGTCTGCCGAGGAACTGCTCAACGCACAACTATCAGATCACATACGCGAAGGCAACGTTTCGGTCATCTACGACCAGCCCCAACCGGCACGTGAAGGGCTGTACTATGCACTCCTGGCCGCTTCAACCAGCTTCACCGGGCGAGGGTTGATCTTATGGCGACTGCCTTCAGTCTGGCTGGCGATGTTTTCATTGGCAGTAACCGCGGCCCTGACACGCCGGCTGTTCGGCGCGCGTATCTCGTTGATGGCACTGGGGCTGATGGCAATAGCATTTTGGCCGGTATGGATGGGGCGTACCGTGATGCACGTCACGCTCATGCCATTGATGACTACACTTGTGCTATATGCCCTGGTACGTGGTTATCAATCCCAGCAACACACCATAATGGTGTTTTGGTTTACTCTGGGTGGAATAGCACTCGGAATGGCCCAGTATGTCCACGTCAGCGCGTGGACACTGATTGTGATACCCGTGTTGTTTGTCTTATATCGTCTGCTTGTTAACCGGCACGAGATGCGGCGGCACTGGTTTAACATTTTTTATGTCATCATATTAGTTCTGGTGGTAATTGTGCCACTGCTGATCTACCTGAGCCGCCACCCTGGCGCGCGAGAGCCTGTCCCGGTTGCCGAGCAGTCCCAACTGCTGGCCGACATACCAGGGCGTGTGCTCGCTGCTCTGACCGGTGTAGTCTTGCGCGGTGATATGTTCCCCAACCACAATCTGCCGGGACGTCCAGCACTGGGACCATTAACAGGTATGTTGATGATTATTGGAATCGGTGTATCGGCAGTGCGCTGGCGAAAATCGGCTTACGGTTTGGCGCTCATCTGGCTGGCATCAGGACTGCTGCCAACAGCTTTGCTGCCGCGCAGCCCGGACTTTGAGTATATGGTGGTAATTCTACCGGTGCTCTTTGTATTCCCGGCGATTGGATTACAATCGATCTACCAGCAGGTCAAGGAGCGGCTGAATGAATATCGCCAGCCACAATTTGAGCTGGTCATCGCTGCCATCGTTGCTCTGGTGATCAGTGTTAATGCCATTTGGACCTACCGGGATTACTTCATCATCTGGCCGGAGCTGGGTGATGTTCGTCTGAACCACCAGGCCGATCTGGGACTGCTGGCTCATTATCTCGATACCAACCAGGATCCCACGCCCATCTCAATATGCTCAACAGCGGTCGATAAGGTAAACGATCCCTTCGCGTTGTCTAACAAAGAGCTGCTCTCGTATTTCATGCACCGCCACAACCTGCCAATTCGTTACTTCGACTGCGATCAGAGCCTGATACTAGCCAGTGGCGGCGAACCACAACGGCTGATCTTCCCACGCGGGCACTATTATGATCATTTGCCTGGGCCCTTGCTGGCCTGGATGCGCTATGCTAGCAATGAGCATGTGCCGGGCATACGCCCAGACGTGATCATGCGGCTTGATATAGACAGAGAGCTTGCTGATGTCGTCGGAGCTTTCATGACCACTGCCCCGGTAGCCTGGGCCCCTGAGACAGGCGAATCGCGCATGGCCCCGCTGCCGACACCCTTTGGCTACAACGTAACATTCCTGGGATACACCGTCCGAGATCTATCCGTCCAACCAGGTGATTACGTCGAGCTAACCACCTATTGGCGACTGGATGGGCCGTCTCCTCCTGAGCTGACCATGTTTGCTCACATGTTGGGCGACCCCGTGGTGGTGCTGGCCCAAAATGACAATCTGGGCGTGAACGTCGCGCAGCTCCAGGTACGGGATGTTTTCATCCAGTACAGCCTGATCCAAACACCCACCGGCACAGCCCCTGGCCTATACCCGCTCTCGGTGGGTTTGTACCTCCCCAGCAGCGGTGCTCGCCTGCAGGTATTTGAGAACGGCGAGGCTCGTGGTGACAGGTTGTTTCTTGAGCGGGTGGCAGTGGAGCCACAATAGAAGTGGTAAGTTTGCAAGTGCGCCAATCGGCAAGTTTTAGGTTGCTAAACACTTCCAAAGGTGGAATATGCTCGAAATCGATGGCTCTCAAGGTGAAGGCGGTGGGCAGGTACTCCGTACCTCGCTCACTCTTTCGATCTTGACCGGCAAGGCAGTCCGGTTAATAAATGTGCGGGCCGGAAGGCGCAACCCCGGTTTGGCCCCACAACACCTGGCAGGGGTATTGGCAGCCAGGGAACTTTGCGATGCCGTGGTAGAGGGCGCAGCCATCGAGTCAACACAGCTCACTTTTGCCCCGCGCCAACCGGCCTCACCTGGCAGCTACACCTTCGATATCAGCCAGCTTTCCGGGCGTGGGAGCGCGGGGGCGGTGACGCTACTCTTACAGGCCATCCTGCTGCCGCTGGCACTGGCCGCTCAACCTTCGACACTGTTGCTGCGGGGCGGAACGCATGTGGCCTGGAGCCCTCCTGTGCATTATCTGCAATGGGTGCTGCTGCCCACACTGGTTCAGATAGGCCTGAATGCCAGCATCAAACACGAAAAATGGGGTTGGTATCCGAAAGGCGGCGGAGAGGTACGCGTCGATATCCAGGGCCGGGCAGAGCTGTGTGGTATCGAGCTCACTGAGCGCGGCGAACTGCTGGACTTAACAGGACTGGCAGTTGCCAGCAACCTACCCTCACACATTCCACAACGTATCGCCGGGCGGGCCAACAACCTGTTCAAATCAGCAGGGCTCCCGCCCAATGTCGAGCCGGAGCGCACCGGAGGGCCATCGATTGGGGCCGGGATATTCCTGGGAGTGAGCTATACCAAAGCACGGGCAGGCTTCAGCGCGTTGGGCCGGGTAGGCAAGCCCTCCGAAGAAGTCGCCAGCGAAGCGGCAGAAGCACTGATCGCCTACCATCGGCAGCCGGCAGCACTCGATCCCCACCTACCCGATCAGATCCTCCCTATCCTGGCAGTGGCGGAAGGACCATCGATATTAACAACCCAGGAGATCACCCGCCATACCCTGACCAACATCAACGTGATCCAGCACTTTATCGACCGCTCCATTACTGTCGAGGGTGCTGAAGGGCAGCCCGGAACAGTCCGGATTGAGAGTGATGGAGCTTAAGCCTAAATTTCGCACCTTAAAAACCGAACAGACAAAGAGTTTGAGGGTTTCAAGAGGGGAAGCTCTCACACAAAGTAGCT
>JAFGMS010000522.1 GCA_016927375.1 Anaerolineae bacterium | reverse complement strand
TGTTTTAGTTTCTTATACGAGCTGCGGATCATATGGGCCTGCAATTTCGGCGGAAATACTTTCAAGAGTGTGGCGGCAAGACTTGCATTAAATCGTTCAATTGGTCTGGTTATACCGCTCAAGCTGTCAACAATGATCTGGGTGATTGCTCGGCTGGGATAATGTGTGACAAATTGTTGTGCAATCATCCCCCCCATGCTTACTCCGATAAGGTGAGCACGTTGAATATTAAGGATGTCGAGCAGCTCTTTTATGTCACGCGCACAATCAGCAATTCGAAATGTTTCTGGTGCCTCAGATAATCCATGACCGCGCAAGTCAGGAACAATCACAAAATATCCAGCGCCTGGCATTGAGGTGATCTGAGGTTTCCACATGTCATGATCTGCACCAATGCCATGAATCAAGATAACTGGAGGCCTGGCCGGATCTCCATGGGTTTCATAGTACAAAGAAAGTTTGTCGGATGCTTCGATAATCACAGAAATCGCCGGATGGTTCTTTGTTGATAACCGCTAGAAGGCCTCTTCTATCTCCGGGCGGAGGCTGGGCAGATTTCGCCGGGCCCAGCTTTGCCCGGCCTGGTAGTCTTTCAGTGGTACGTCATACCAGAGTGCCATTTGCTCTGCATCATTCACATCGATGCCTGTATACTCGGCGTTTGCCAGATCGCCATCCAGATTGAAGCGCCCGTTGTAACGACTGCCGTCAGGTAGTATTGCGCCGGTCAGTGCGTCTACCAGAGCGAGTTGTCCATCGGTGATGAGAGCTTCCTTCAAATCTACCTCGACCAGGCTGGCCTCGGTCAGATCGGCACCTCTTAAATCGGCCCCTCGTAAATTGGCACGCGACAGTTCTGCCACGCTGAGATCGGCGCCGCGCAGGTTCGCTTCTGTGAGATTAGTTCCTTCCAGATCGGCACTAACCAGGCTGGCCCGGCTGAGATCGGCCTCACGTAAATCTGCCCGAAGCAGACAGGCATCATCGAGGATCGCCCCGGTGAATACCGCCCGGCTGAGATCACAGCCTGCCAGATTGATCTCACTCAGGTCCCGGTCACGTAGTGAGCCGTTCTCCAGCTTGCCGCCGGCCCGCATCTTTGCCAGCCATTCAGTATCGGCTTCTTCAACGACCGAGGCGGCCTCCAATAGGTAGTCGAGCTGCTCATGTGCCCACTTCTGACCACGGTGGTATTGAATGAGAGAGACACCATACCAATCGGCCATTTGCTCCGGCCGATCCGGATAAGCGCCATCCAGCCGGGCATTATGCAGATCACCGATTAGCTTGTAGCGCCCATCGTAACGGTTGCCGTCCGGCAAGATGGCGTCAGCGAGCGCCTCGGCTTTTGCCAGCTGCATCTCGGTCACTTGTGCCCTGTCCAGCCGGGCCGCTTCGAGCAGTGCTCCGGTCAGATCGGCATCCTGCAGGTTGGCCTGGCTGAGGTCGGCCCCGCTCAAGTCGGCTTCTTGAAGCACCGCACCGTGCAGATCGGCGCCGCGCAGATTGGCCCCGGCCAAACGAGCTCCCTGCAGATCTGCGTTGGAGAGTTTCGCCCACTGAAGTTCGGCATTCTCCAAATTCACGCCACGTAGGGAACCATCTTCCAGCCAGCCATTGGCTCGACACTCATCCAGCGTTGCAGCAACTCCACCAGCTCCATCAGGGATGTGCAACTGTTGAATTAGTTCACTTTTCCTCCCGAGATTCATAGTCTCACCTCATTGACCTACCAACGTCCGAGCTATCTACATTGTCGTGGGTTTTTTGTCAGATTGCAATACCCTTTTTGAAAAAGGGATACAAATCAGTGATCAGATTGAGCGTGCATTTGGCTACCCCACTTTCCCGGATATGGATATAATCATCGTCACATCTATGGAATAAGTATGTTCGACCGATGCCTGTGCGGAGTAACTGGGCTGCACGGGTATTTATTTTGCGATTTGAGGTATTTCATTACGATATGGCAACACAAGCAAATGACGAATCTGGTTTTTCCCTATCAAGGTTGCTGTTTGGCAAGCCGTTAGCGACACATGACTTGCCGCATCAAACGGTAAATAAGACAATCGGGCTGGCTGTATTCGCTTCTGACGCGCTGTCCAGCACCGCCTATGCCACCGAAGAGATCCTATTGATCCTCGCTTTGGCTGGCACGGGCGCAGCTACGCTGGGACTGTCTATCCCGATAGCTGCCGCGATTGCCGTCCTGCTCGCCATAGTAACCATCTCTTACCGGCAGACGATCTTTGCTTACCCTAACGGCGGCGGCGCCTATATCGTCGCGCGGGACAATTTGGGTGAAGTTGCTGCCCAGATAGCAGGAGCGGCCCTGCTCACCGATTACATCCTGACGGTGGCCGTC
Source organism: Anaerolineae bacterium (assembly GCA_016927375.1). Taxonomy (GTDB): domain Bacteria; phylum Chloroflexota; class Anaerolineae; order Aggregatilineales; family UBA3940; genus JAFGMS01. The sequence continues at coordinate 1,913 of JAFGMS010000522.1, read as the reverse complement.
AGCATCTCGTCCGGTATCGCACAGATTACCTCGGCTTTCTCATTCTTACTTCCTTTCAGAGTTGAGCTTGCTCTGGGTGTAATCTGCGTCATGACTGTCATCAACCTGCGGGGGGTCCGGGAGAGCGGGCTCATTTTCTCGATCCCCTCCTATTTTTTCCTGATGATGATGTTCATCACCTTGGGGGTTGGGGCTTACCGTTATGTCACCGGGACACTGCCTACGGTGACAGAGGTCGAGGCGATCCGGTACGAGACGATGTCCTCGCTGACATTGTTTCTGGTACTGCGCGCCTTTTCGAGCGGTTGTGCAGCCCTGACCGGTATCGAGGCCATCTCGAACGGTATTACGGCGTTCAAGGAGCCGCGCAGCCGCAATGCTGCTACCACGCTGACATGGATGAGCGGTATCCTGATTGTGTTGTTTCTAGGCATTACCCTGCTGTCCAAGCAGGTCCATACCCTTCCAAGCGAGACCGAGACGGTAATCTCACAAATTGCCCGTACTGTCTATGGGAATGGCACTTTTCTCTATTTGCTAACACAGGCTGGAACAGCCTTGATCTTGCTGATGGCGGCCAATACCAGCTATGCCGGCTTTCCTCGCTTGGCCGCGCTGGCAGCCAGCGATGGTTTCCTACCCCGCCAGTTGACCTATCGGGGCGGCCGGCTGGTATTCTCGTGGGGAATTGTCTTTCTGTCCGTTGCGGCTTCGATGTTCGTCGTCGTGGCAAATGCTCGGGTGACCGCATTGATACCACTGTACGCGGTTGGCGTATTTCTCAGCTTTACCATCTCACAGGTCGGGATGGTTGTCCACACTCGGAAGATCGGCAAACTGAAACCCGGCGAGGAACAAAAAGGATTGGAGACAACACTGAAGTACGATCCGCATTGGCGGCTCAAGATTGTCATCAGTGCCTTTGGCGCGCTGTGCACCGGCATTGTGATGATCGTCTTTGCCGTCACTAAGTTTGTCTCTGGTGCGTGGTTCGTGGTTGTGTTGATCCCTGCACTCGTGTTGCTATTTTTCCGAATTCACCATCATTACAAAAGCGTGGCCAAGGCCCTCAGTCTCAAGCGGGAACCGGCTAGTGTCGGCGAGCATCCGGTTCAAACGTTAATTTTGGTCGATGATGTACACCGTGAGACCATCAGGATGGTCAATTTTGCCAGATCCTTGGAACATCCCTGGCGAGCAATACATGTGGGCATCAATCCGGAGAAGGCAGAGTCTTTACCAGAAAAATGGGCCAGATATATCGGCGAAGGTGAGGTTGAGATCATCCCGTCCCCCTACCGAGCCCTGGCTGGTCCACTCCGCGACTACGTGAAGGATATCCTGGCGGAAAGCCCGGACTCTTTTGTCCATGTGATCATCGGACACCTGGCGATGGACTCCTTCTGGCAGCAGGCTCTACACCAGAATACGGCCTTTATCTTCAACCTGGCCCTGGCCGATCTCGACAATGTGACCGTGACGATTGTCTCGTACCGGATTCATGATATGACGGCAGAGATGCGTGATGCAATCAGCCATGCAGCTGAACCGGGCGCGAGCACTCATCGCCGCCAAAGACTGCTCGATAAGCTCAAGCAGCAGCGTTCCCAACCGGACAAGGGAATTCCCGACACAGCTGACTGATATCCATAAGTGTCAACTTAAGAGCCTCGTATTGCTCGATGATCCGCTTTCAGCCTCGCGAACTGTGTGTCATTCCCGCGTAAGCGGGAATGACATCCATAACCACCGTCGGGCATGAAGACGAGGATACTTTTTCTGCCTTTGTCAAGCCCCACCTGGACTTCTAAAACATGCTCTTCTAGGGGACTTCTTGGTTTTCAGTAAGGAATGAGCCGGTTTCCTATCAGGATTGGATCGGCTTCCTATGAGGATTTACTCCAGATCCTATG
>JAFGMS010000521.1 GCA_016927375.1 Anaerolineae bacterium | reverse complement strand
TTGAAGGCGCAGGCGTTAGCCCGGCATCGTAACTGCGACGAAGATAAGCTTCTCGATAGGCGCCCCTCAACATCTACATATGCCCGGGCGCGGATTGTGTATCGAGCTGCTACGCTTCTCAGGGGTGATGTTGTGAGCGCCAAACCGGGCTTGGCCGGCTTGTCTATGTTATTTCCGGGTGCTACTTTTATGGCTAATCACCAAAAGAAGTATCTATTGACAATAGCGAGCCAAGCCCTCTTGCTGACGGATGGTAATCTGTCCCTCATCATCGACGGAAATCAACCCCTGGTTTTTGAAGGCCACCATCACCTGGTTCACCCGCTTGCGCGAAGCGCCGACCAGATCGGCAATGTCTTTCTGTGTCAGGCAGATGGGGATCTGCACGCAGCCGTCCGAGTCTTCTTCTCCGTATTTATCGGCGAAGGCCAGCAACTGCCTGGCTATGCGGCCATCGACGTCCAGGGTAGCAAGCGCCTGGATCAGCTCGTTGGCCATGCGCACCCGGGCTGACAGTATCCGCACCAGGTTGATGGCCATCTCCGGGTTATCCCGTAGTGTCTGCTGGAACGTCGGGGCATCCATCCATAGGAGGGTTGTCTCCTCCAGGGTCAGCACGCTGGCCGAGCGCCCGGCGCTGTCAATCAGACTCATCTCGCCCACTGTATCGCCGCGCCCCAGGATGGCCAGGATCACCTCTGCCCCTTTGGCCTGCTCGACATAGATCTTGAGCGTGCCACTCAACACGAAGTACACAACCTCACCAGGCTGCTCCGAGAGCATGATATTGGTTCCGGCAGGAAAAGACCTGTAGTGCACATGCTTTGCCAGCCAGTCCAGTTGCCTCTCAGACAATCCTTGAAACAGCAATAGTCCCGCCAGAATAGTTGGATCTGCCTGCATAGCCATGGGGGGATCCTTTCTGGTATCCCTAACCACTCACCAGATAACGCTCTTTCAACCAACATGCCTAACACTCTATCAGCAATTTCATTATGATGCCAGAGCCATTCAGCCGGTTTCTGCTTTAGCCAGACCGGGTTACAATCGGCGGCGAGAATCGAGACAGAGGTTTGGACATTACATCCTATGGAATATATACATAAGCTGTTTCGTGCTGTGCGGGGCGTCATTCCACCGATTTTGGTGATGTATGCTGCGGCCTTCGGTGGGAACGTCTCCGGGCTATATTATGACGAAACTAAGATCTTCAGCCTGGTACTGCTGTTGCTGGTTGTGCCCTTCGCCTTCCGGCATACAAGACGACCACCTGCCTTACTGCCACTCACCGTACTGGTAGCTGTGATGTGTATCACGATGCTGGCTTCGCCGAGCGATTTCGGTGCCTGGCTGGTATTGCTGTGGGCAGGCGTGGTGATCGCATTCTGGGCCAGTGAAGCAGTACCGGTTGCTCAGTTGGAGCAGGCCGTGATAGCTGTCATCGCAGCGCTGGCATTGGTTGCGTTGTATGACATGATCGGTTGGTGGCTTGATGCCGGTTTCCGGTTAGCGAAGCCATTGCGCCCGCCTTCCACCTTATGGAACCCTAACATCGTTGCCCCGGTGATGATGATCGGCATCGCATTAGCCCTCTACTCCCGGCGCGTGATATGGTTAACCGTGTTCTTGATCGTGCTGGTGTTCGCCGGGTCGCGGGCCACGTTTCTTGGGATGGGAGTTGGGGCAGTTGTGCTGGTGATCACGCGGATGCCTCGCCCGCAGTTAAACCGTACCCATGTTTTCCTTGGCACAGCATTGGCCATCTTGTTGGTAAGTTTGTTCGTTCTCCAATTCAGGTCTCCATTGCAGGGACTACCCGAGCGCGCCGATCTCTGGCGGGTGGCTGTCATCACTTTTTTGCAGCACCCGCTTACGGGCATCGGGCCGGAGCGCTACCGGCTCGCTTTTCTGGAACTGGTACAAAGACAGTTGTTCCCTGTTGATCTCACCCATGCACATAATACCTATCTCCACGTTGCCGCTGAAATGGGTGTGTTGGGACTGCTGGCGCTTGGAGGGATCATCGCGGCTGCCGTGCTGCGTATCCGGCAGGCCTTTCACGTCGGGCATAAACAAGGAGCAGCCATTGCAGCGGCACTTCTAGGAGGACTCCTGGCTCATGGCCTTCTGGATTATGTCTACTGGGTGCTTGCACTGGTATTGATGCTCTTGTGGACCGGGCGAATCCTAGTCACTCCTCAATCACTAGAGCCTGCATCTCAATCGACAGGACAGGGCAAATGGCGCCTCATGTTCCCGATAGGCATAGCTGTACTGGGCTATCCGGCCATACTGCTGGGGCGCAATCTAGACAGGCAGCTGGGTTGGCTGCATCAAAGCGCCACCGGTATGGCTTTTCTCATAGCATGCACATTATACGCTATGATGCCCGCTGCACCACAGGCCAGTCAATCTGGCACATCGCAGCCATCTGAGGCACCATAGCCGCTGGTTTCTCTCTCGGTTTCGTCAAGCATTTGAGGCAGTCCTCTTGTGACACAGTGGCTGTAGATTGGGCTTCGCACCTCAACCCAACCTACAGCCACTGCATTGCCGTCGATATTAGCTTGATATTTATCAAAATAGATGATACAACATAATTTGACATTCATCCAATCAGGGTGAAGTGTTTACAAATGAAGTATCGAGGTGACATATGAAGAGAGATGATACCAATAAACTGGATGATATCATTGAGGCTGACCTGCCGGACATTGAGAAGCTGGCCCAGGCATTTGGCTGGATCACAGGCCGCAACGTCGAGCAGGCCGAGAATGAAATCGAGCTGGCCAGAGCAATGGGAGATCAGGAACTGGTGATCAGAGAACAAATCAAAATGGAGATGATGAAACATGCCCGCAGCATCTTTCAGGATTGCTACCGACGCGTGACGCGAAGGAGAGCATGGGATGAATAAGACAGAGCTGCAAGCCAATCTGGAGGCAAGAGCACAGCTTTTTAAGGCCCTAGGGCATCCTGTTCGCTTGTTGATTGTGAACCTGGCGCACATAAAGCCGCGCCACGGCGAAGAGCTGGCGACGATTCTCAACCTGAACCCGGCGACCATCTCCCACCACTTGTCGCTGCTGACTGATGCCGGCCTGCTGTCGCTCAAGAAGGATCAGTATTACCACACCTACTCGCTGATCGGCGATGTGCTCAATAAGACGCTTGACGAGATCATCCGGCTGCCTCAGGCTGAACTCATGGCCAACGTCGAGGAGGATGCTTACCGAAACAAGGTGCTGAAATCCTTCCTCAAGCGCGGCCGACTGGTACAGATCCCGAGGCAGTTCAAGAAAGAGCAAATAGTCCTGGAAAAGATCGTCGAGGAATTTGAGCCTGGGCGTGAGTATCTTGAGCGCGAAGTCAACCGGATTTTGTTGGAGTTCCACGAGGACGTAGCTGCCTTGCGGCGCGGATTGATCGAGCATCACCTGATGAAGCGTGACAAAGGGATCTATTGGCGTCCTACTGAGGCACAAGATCACTGAGCAAAAAGCGGGTAAACAGGAACATCTGGCGCAGATAAGCTGCGCCAGATGTTTTGATTCCAGGCAGGAGATCTTGACAGGAGAAGGGCTCTCTCGTACAATATAAATAACTTTGCCGAGCAAAGTACTTGACCGGACACTGTGCTCAACTATGGAGAACAAAGGATGTCAGAGAAAGTAAGCTTAAAAGAACTTGAGGGTAAGGCCTGGCGGTCCGTCTTCCAGGACGGCATGTGGGACATTTTCTTGGGACTGTTATTAGTTGCGATGGCTGTCAATGCCTGGATGTCGGATAGCGGTCTGGCAGAGAACATCAGGACCGGTGTTTACATCGGTCTGGAAATCGTTGCTATGGGAGTCTTGTGGGCAGGTAAAAGATTCATCACGGTTCCACGAATGGGCCGCGTGAAATTTGGGAAGGGGCGGCGAAGCCGGAAATTGTGGGTCACACTGGTTGTTGGCCTCAGCGCATTACTGGGTGTGGTGGTCTTTCAGATCACACAGACAATGGGGAATAGTGTCTCGTTCCAATCCGCGATGCGAACCTTCTTCCCGGCGTTTTGGGCAGCAGGCTGCATCGTATTCTTCAGCCTGGGTGCCTATCTACTGGACTTCAGTCGTCTCTACTTGATTGGCATTCTGTACGCCTTGCCCGTGCCGACCGATCATTTATTACATCGTCTGTTTGGTCTCGACCTGAGTTCCCTTGCTTTTGGCCTGCCAGGATTAACGGCTGTGGTGATGGGTTTGGTCGTAATGATAAGGTTCATGCGCGAATACCCTATTCCCCATGTGCCTGAAGAGGAAGTGGTCGATGGCATCGGAGCATGAGGAGGTTCAGACGCTGGCTGACATCGACCGGCTGATCCACGAGCCCAGCCGGCTGATGATCATGGCATTGCTATACGTCATCGAGAGTGCGGATTTCACCTTCCTGATGAACCAGCTAGGGCTGACCTGGGGCAATCTATCGGCACACATGAGCAAGCTAGAGGACGCAGGCTACATTGAGGTTGAAAAGGAGTTCAAGGGCAAACGACCTAACACCATGCTTTGCCTGACCGAAAAGGGACGGGAGTCTTTCAGAGAGTACCGGCAGCGCATGAAGATGGTACTCGACGATTTGCCGGACTAGAAAAGGCTGTGTGGAAGTAGGTAAAATGTGGGACACAAGAGATGGTGTCCCACATTTGCTTTTCTCTTGCCAGAAAAGCCTATATCAGTACATCACTTGCCGCCAAATTGCATCGAGCACATGCAGCACGAGAAGGTTGCGAACTGTGTGTCCATACTGCAGGTTGGCAGCCGAGAAATTGGCTGTATCACCGGCAGGCGGCACCGAGGGATGAACCCCGTCATCCGAAATACCGTGATTGGGCAGATCCCAGGTCGCGGCACAAAAATCCATCCAGGGCACATCGTAGGTGGCGGCAATAGTCTTAATGACCCCGTTATAGGCTCGCTCATCACCCCCCGCATTGTATGGAATAGTGCTCAAGACGGGAATGACCCCACTTTCAATCGAGACCTCAACCATGGCCTGTATATTTCTATGGTAGCCGGCTATATCCAGGGCCCCAGTCGCGTCGTTGGTGCCGATCATGATAATGGCCAGCGATGGGGTTACCAGTGCATACTCGCATTGAAGGGGTGTCATCCCGGGACACGTACCGGCAACTTTTTCCGGATTGCCCATGTCAAAACTGTTCCAACCCGATACGGCTGCCAGGGACACATTGTTGAATGAGTTGCCGGTCCTGGCAGTGGCAGCGCTGAAGTAGTTGATCACCGGCTGAAGATAGGTATAGCTGTGGAGCTTATAGCTCCTGTTACCAACAGGAACAAGAAACGCCGGGGTGTCGGTAATGCTGTCTCCCACCTTAGAAAACACGTTGGCCCGGTTGCCTTTAGCCTGCCCATCGAGATAAATCTCCCGGGCGCGAGCGGTAATGTTGTGAATGTACGTGCTGTAGGTCGACTGGGCTGGCGGAGCCGGTGTAGGATTATTTACAGGTAGGGACAAGGCATTGATCCGCACGTAAGGCCGGACACCAAATAGCGTTCCATCAGGAGACTGGAGTCTCCACCAACTGGTATAAATACCTTCCTGTTCCGGCACGGTAAGATCAACGGCAATATCGGCTGTCGCGCCCACATCGGTTGGCGGGACGGGCACACTCGCTGGCCCATCCATGCAGTCCCCTGAGACAAAAACCAATCTGTAACCTTCGTTCCAATCGCAGGTTCCTATGTTTTGCATCCGCCATATTTTCCTAAAAGCCGCACCAGCTACCAGGAAACTGCCATCAGACACAGTTACATCGGTCACAAAATCGGCATCAAGGATGCAGCCGGTGTCCGTTATGACAACCTGCTGCTCCTGCGGCGTAAATACTCCCTCCGTCGCCTGAACGATAATATGGGCGCTCATATCCGGCCCGAAAATATGGCCATCAGGTGTTTGTAACCGCCAGACGCCCTGATATTGCCCAGGCTCCGAAGGAGCCGTTAGCTCCAGCGAGAGCTCGACTGCCTCACCGGTCTTTGTCTGTGGTATGTTGGGTGGGCTTCGTATCTCCAGGTGGTAATCTGAGATAGCTACCAGGGTAAGGGTTTTCCAGTCACAGGTGCCGGTATTACGCAGATGCCAGCTTTGTACAATTGTCTCTTGAGAATTGACGACGATATCATCGGGGTTTGGTGCATTCTCAAGTTCAGCATCGTACAGGCATGCTTTCCTGACTTCCTGTGTGCTGCTGATGATTATCACAGGGGAGGCATCCACAGTCGGTAACGGGGCGACCTCAGTTGAGGCGGGAGGAGACCCTGTCGTGCCGGGGGTGAGCGTGGAATTGAGCGGCAGGTTACAACCAACTGTTAGAACTGCCAACAGCAGCGACACAATGCGACAAGATAGAGTTTGCATCTCCAACCAACCTGATTCTTATGTCAGCGAAATGGCATTCGTCCACAAGTCTACACGACTTGCGCCGTGGTGTCGATGCTTTTCATACCGCTGGAG
>JAFGMS010000520.1 GCA_016927375.1 Anaerolineae bacterium | reverse complement strand
TTACCGGCATACCCATGACAACGGCTCTTGTTCCCATGGGCCGTTTTCGCCAACCAGGTGTGTTGCAACTACAATCGAACAGTGTCGTTTATTCAATCGTCAATCAACCAATCGTCAATGGAGAGGCCCTCATGGTCCATAGGTAGGATGCTTGGCTGTCTACCAGGCGGAGCGGGTTCGAGTCCCGCTGGGGGTGCTGTCTGTTTGAGCATCAATGGAACAGCAAGGCGATGAAGGAAAGCAGGCGGCTGAATGTGCACCGCCTGCTATTCTGAAAAACAATCACATTCTGTTGTGCTATTGAACAGCATTGGAAGTGGAGGCAATTTGGGGTCGCATCAGTCGCATCTGTGTAAAGAGCAGCACAGGAGTGATACACAGAAGCAGAATGAACTGCATGACAAAAACATAGGTGGTGATGCGAGAGGTGTCAGAAAGATCAGAGACGAACACTTTCATCAGTAGGCCACCCGGAAGCATTCCTACCAGATAACCGACAACAAAGAACAACAGATTGAGCCCGGCGACGTACCATGAGAGCTTTGCGAGCATCCCAACGCGGCGGAACAAAAGATAGAAGGTCACAATGTGGGCCCCAACGACAAACAGCGCCAGCACATCGGTCCAGGGGCCAAGTAAATCCCTCAAAGCCATCGTCCAGATAAACCACGCAAACACCATAAAACCAAGTGGTATGCAGCCCAGCAGAAAGAGGGGCTTATTAACTGTGAATTGCTTGAACATATCACTGTACTCCTGAATAGCTGAAAAAATCAGGTCGATCAGGGTGTGCAGCCACAACCATAGAATGTCTGATGTTCCCCTGCGCGATGCATCGCGCAGGCGGTCGGCGAAAAGCTGTACCATCAGGGAACCGTACTCTTTTCGAAAAGGAGCTGGATACAGCCATAGAAGCATCTTGTAAACCCGTTGGCTGATCATCTGATTGCTCCCGAGTTCCCGAGTGCCATCTCACCCAAAACGTGCTTATCGACTGCGAGCCGCACGGCCTGAGCCAGGCGCATGGCCTCGGCATTCAAAACACGTTGCCCAAAGGCAGTCAGGCGGTAGTAGCGGCGGCGCTGATCATCGAGCGCTTGATCAGGGCGCTCGTCAGACTCTTCGATGAGATTGGCAGCCAACATGCGCTTGATCGAGCCATACAGCGTGCCTGGCCCCATTGAGATGTGGCCATCGGTCACCCGCTCGACCTCTTGCATGATGGCATAACCGTGCTTTTCACCATCGGCCAGTGCCAACAGAATGTGGAATACCACGGGTGTTAGCGGAAGCTGGCTGTCGACATCAGATGATTTTGCAGGCATACACTTCTCCCTTTTGGATATATCCGTCACAGATATAATATACCGGCTGCGGATATATTGTCAAGCATGTCGTTCCGTATCCCTGGTCAGAGTACGAACTCGATCCAGCGTTCATAGGGAAGACACCTAACTGTCTACGAGAAAATGGCAATCGTCAATCAACCAATCGTCAATGAATAGGCCCTCATGGTCCATAGGTAGGATGCTTGGCTGTCTACCAGGCGGAGCGGGTTCGAGTCCCGCTGGGGGCGCTATATCTTGCAGGTTGTTCCCAATGACGGCGGGCTGGTTGCCCTATACACTCAGGTTCGATCCCTGAGGCCGCCTTTGCCCCGGCAGCGCAAGAAGCGTGCCAACATACGGTAACTTGTCAGGTTACACTGTAAAGCCTGATTAACAGATTTCCAATCTGTCAGGGCCCGTCCTTCACATGGGCGATGCTCCGGGGCAGCTTTCTTCATCTACCCCACGATGCGTTCAATTGAGCTTTAGTTCAGGTGCTGGGTGTTTGGTCGAAAGTGCTTTCGACCAAACACATGTCTTCTGGAGGTAAGACGTGTTCGCATTTGGGTTGGTAGTTTTCCAGGAGGTGGAAGATGAGCAACAAGAGAAGCTTTCGTCGCGACCTGATCATCAAGGACACTCACCGTGCCCTATGGTACGAAGACGGCGTGCTGGTGAAAGTCCTTGAGGGTAGGTCGCTACGAGTATCCCAAGGTGCCGTTCTTTGGACGGTCCAAGCAGGTCGAGGCTGTGCTGGTCGATATGCGTGAGCGTGACATGACCATCAAGGGCCAGGAGATCCTGACAGCCGATAAGGTCGCCATCCGCGTGAGTATCATCGTGCGTTTCCGTGTGGTTGATGCCAAGGCAGCCATTCATGCGGTCGATAACTACGAGGCACGCATCTACACCGATGTACAGCTGGCGGCTCGCCGCTCGCTGGCATCGATGGAGCTCGAGGAGATCCTGACTAATCGCAACAAGCTCAGCGATGACATCCTCTCTGAAATGAAGGAGTCGGCGGCGGGCTATGGTGTGGAGATTGGCCGTGCCGACGTGAAGGACCTGATGTTTCCGGGTAACCTTGAGCAGGTGATGAACCATGTTCTTACCGCCGAGCATACCTGGGAGGCCAAGCTGATCGAGGCTCGTGCCAGGGCGGAGGTTGATCGCATCGAAGCGCAAGCTCGCGCCGAGGCACAACGCCTCAAGGCCGAGGCCGATGCTGCCCAGACGCGCCTGATTGCTGAGGCTGAGGCCGAGGGTCAGCGCATCAAGGCACAAGCCGAGCACCAGGGGCTGACCGAGCGCGAGCAGGCTTTCGCTCTGTACAAAGATAACCCGGCGCTGCTGCGTGTGCTCGAGTTGGAGGCTCTACGTGAACTGGCTCAGACAGCAACGGCACGCTTCTACGTTGGCTTTGGCTCGGATATAAAGCTGAATGTCAGGGACTGATGAAAAGATGGTGAGGCACTGCTGGAGGCCGATTTCCTAAGCGCTTTCGGAGTATTTCCCAGTAGTGCCTCGCCACTGCACATAGAGAGACGTTTGTTGTTAGTTCTCCGCTATGGCTATTTCAAACCTGGCTCACAAGGGTGATTGTCAGCCAGATCCCATATGCAACCATCACCATTCCAAGGATAGTCACTCCGCGTGTTACCCATTTTTCCTGCACGGTGTTCAGACCCAGATCGAAAAGCACGGCGCGGAGACCGAGCATTGCATGAAAGGACACAACCACCAGGAAAATCAATTCCACAGTAGCAACCAGCGGTTGGCGGATGTAATTGAGAACATCCTGGTAGGTTCGCAGCCCACCTTCAACCACAAAGTGATGGGCGATCATATGTAGGCCCAGCAAGATCAAAAGCAGCACGCCTGACACGGCCTGACCGAACCATCCCAATCCACCTCTACGTTGATTCCTTGGTTCCATGCTTGTTCCTTATATCCTGAAGACCAGGAATGCGGCTATTGCCAACAGCACAACGCCCAAAACGCCTAGAACGATCAGCATCTGATGCTGCCAGCGCACCAGGATCCCACTGCCGATCAGAGCTACACGCAGGCCATTAAGACCATGGCCGATGATCCCGGCTATTAGGACGACATCGAGCAACAGGAAAATAGGGTTGTGGGCCAGAGCAACAAATGCATTGTAACCGTCAGGGCCGCGTGTTAGTAAACTGAGCACAACCAGATGGAGCATCAAATAGACAACAAGACCAAGGCCTGCCACGCGGTTCAGCACGAATCCCCATGTACCCAGACTGCGCTTTGCAAAGGCGAACCAGCGCCATACCTGGCGCCTAGGCAGTCGGCCACTTTGTCCTGGGTATGCCTTGCTTTCCGAAGTCGAATCGACAGGTGGCATTTTACTTCTCCCGCTTCTTCTTGCTGGATCCTAGGCCAAGCAGATGGCGGATACGCTCGACAGTCATGCGGCGGCGCAAGGCCATGATTTTCCCAGCCGGATCAACATTCGAGGGACAGACAGCGCTACACTCGAAAGCCACATGGCAGCGCCACAGCCCGTGCTCGCCGTCCACTGCCTCCCAGGCCTGGGCACTCAAGTTGCCGTCGCCGGATGAAAGTATCTGGTAGGCAGCAGCCAGTGCCGCAGGCCCAAGATATTTGCTATCGGTGGCCACAACGGGACAGGCCGACAGGCACATTCCGCACTCGATACAATCATCGAACCGATTGTATTCGTTGGGCTCCTGGTTCGGAAGCGGATCGGCAGGGCCGACGATAGGCATTTTGACGATCTGCATCCGCTCGAAAAAGGGTCCCATATCGACAACCAGGTCACTGATGACCGGGAAGTTGTGCAAAGGCTCGATGATGAGGGTCCCTCCAGGCTTTGTTACATCCTTGATTAGCTTAATGCAGGGAAGGATCTCGACGCCATTAACTACCATTGCACACGATCCACACGAAGCATGATGGCAGGCATGGCGGAAGACCAAACTGCGATCTTGCTCAGCCCAGATCTTCTCGATGCTGTCGAGGACGGTTCTTTCCGGATCGATAGATACCTGGAAGGTGTCAGTGCGCGCCGGCTCGCCGGGCTTGTAGCGCGCGATCTTGAGGGTGATCGTCCACATCATACCGATCTCCATGCTGTTCTGCCAAGGCTCAGATTGTATAGAAGGCTCGATAGGATAGAAGTACAGTCTCGTGCGTCCTGCAGGGCACATCAAGGCCGATTTTGCGACAGGCGATATCGACTGTTTTCTCAGCCATCGCCCGCGCCGTCGTCGTTTTGCCACCGGAGATCGTTACAAAACCACCGATGCCGTCTTCGTCGTGATCGAAACACTCGAAGGTGCGGCTGACTTCCCGCTCATCCTCCCCCTCTCGCCCAATCAGTGGACGCGCCACCGTGAAGACGCCGCGTGAAGATGCCTGCTTGAGCGCAGGGATCATCTGGGAGCCTCGATCAAGCATCAACGCGACATGATCTTCCGGGATGTCGATATAATCCGGGTCGTCCACCGTCCAAGATGAAGTGCCGATAATAGATGTCTCGCGCTGGGGCACGATGATGTCGCCATCATCCGCTTTGTTGCACCGGTTGATAACATGCTGGGAGTACCGCCCTGTCATCGAGACCATCACGCCTGGTGCGACGATTACCGGTACATCTATCCCGGCCATGGCAGCAATTTCTTCCGCCCAGGGGCCACCGGCACTGATGACTATTTGGGCATGTAGATTGTAACGTCTGTTGGCAATCCGATTCCAGACACGCACACCGGTCACCTGTGTGCCCTCCATCAGCAATTCCTCAACCTGAGTGAAGGGATAAACCTTTGCGCCATTGGCCTTGGCGGTCGCCAAAAAGGCCATACACATTCGCATCGGCTCGAACACACCATCAGGGACCCATAGAGCAGCTTTGGCCTGAGGGCTGAGATAGGGCTCAAGCCGGCGGGCCTCTTCGCCTGTTAGCTTCTTATAAGGAATCTCGCATGCCTGACAACCTTCGATGAGCAATGGCAAATAATCCATATCGGCATCGTCGAAAGCTGCAAACAACCCACCATTGAGCTCCATGCAGTCAGGCATAATCCTGCGCAGGATCATATTCTCCTCGATGCACTCGATACCTGCCTCGCGGTCATTGACGCAGTAACGCCCGCCGCTGTGCAGCAGACAATGATTGCGTCCGGTTGTTCCAGAGGCGATCTCGCCACGCTCGACCAGCGTTACCTCAAAGCCACGCAGAGCCAGATCGTGTGCAACTGCCGCGCCGGTTGAGCCTCCTCCTATGACGATTGCCGAGTGAGATTTTTGTGTGCTTGTCATGACAGCCGACTCCCACGAGGTGGATATCGCCGGGCAGCTCTAGGAGAGGGCAGCCCGGCGACCTCAAATGCCGTATAACTAGAGTTTACTCTACCCAGTCAAAGGTGCGCTCGACAGCCTTGAGCCAACCCTTGTGGAGCTTCTCTCGATCCGCCTCTTTCATCTTGGGCTTCCATTCTTTGTCGACAGCCCAGTTCTTGCGCAGATCTTCCTCACTGTTCCAGAAACCAACGGCCAGGCCGGCCGCATAGGCCGCGCCCAGCGCAGTGGTCTCGGCTACTTTCGGGCGAACAACCGGCACGCCTAGAATATCGGATTGGAACTGCATGAGCAGCTCGTTGTAGACCATGCCGCCATCAACCTTAAGCGCCGTCAGCTCAACACCGGAGTCTTTGTTCATGGCATCCAGCACCTCGCGCGTCTGGTAAGCAGTAGCCTCCAGAGCAGCACGAGCGATATGGCCCCTGTTGACGTAGCGGGTCATGCCGACAATCACCCCGCGAGCATCGCTCTTCCAATAAGGCGCAAACAGCCCGGAGAAGGCCGGGACGAAATAGATCCCACCATTGTCTTCGACTGTCTTTGCTATCTCCTCGATGTCGGAGGATTTCTCGAAGAGCTTTAGGTTGTCACGCAGCCATTGTACCAGTGCGCCAGTAATGGCAATAGAGCCTTCGAGGGCATAGACGGCGGGCTTGTCGCCGATCTTGTAGCCCATTGTCGTCAACAAACCGCTCTTGGATGGTACGATTTTTGTTCCTGTATTGAGCAGCATGAAGCAGCCTGTGCCATAGGTGTTTTTGGCCTCGCCGGGGCTGAAGCAGGTTTGCCCATAGAGAGCGGCTTGCTGGTCACCCAGATCGCCGCATACCGGAATGGCCCCACCGACCGGCCCATCTACCAACGTGGTTCCATACAGCTTCGGATCGCTGGATGGGCGAATTTCCGGCAGCATCTGGCGCGGAATGTCCATGATCTTCAGGATTTCGTCATCCCAATCCAGGGTTTGTAGGTTCAGCAGCATGGTACGGCTGGCATTGGTAACATCCGTGACATGTGCGCCCCCATTAGGGCCGCCGGTCAGCATCCAGATCACCCATGTGTCGATGTTGCCGAACAGTAAATCCCCCTTCTCGGCAGCCTTGCGGGTCCCGGACACATTGTCAAGAATCCACTTAATCTTGGGACCTGAGAAGTAAGTCGCCAGGGGCAAACCAACCTTGGCGCGAAAGCGGTCCTGGCCGCCATCCTCAGCCAGCTCGTCGCAGATATCCTTGGTTCGGGTATCTTGCCACACGATGGCGTTGAAGACGGGCTTGCCCGTATTCTTATCCCAGACGAGGGTTGTTTCGCGCTGATTGGTAATGCCGATAGCAGCCAGATCTGCCGCTGCAATATTGTTCTTCTGCATCGCGCCTTTGATTACATCCTCGGTGCGGGCCCATATTTCCAACGCATCATGCTCTACCCAGCCGGCCTGTGGATAGATTTGCTCGTGCTCCATTTGGTCAATTGAGACCACAGCGCCATTATGGTCAAATACCATGAAGCGCGTGCTGGTCGTACCCTGATCGACGGCTGCTGAATATTTAGCCATTTTTTGTTCTCCTCTTGGACAGGAAGGATTAGTCCATCCACGGGGTAATCCTTCGCAGGCTATTCCGAAAACAGCATCAATATCAATTCTTGCCTGACGGCATTCTTGCAGCTTGTTGGCCCATTCTCATTATAGCCGCATTCCGATAATGTGCGTCAGGCGACAGAGTTTAATCACTTAAGGAAGGACGAGAAACAGAAGCGCCGCGATACTGCCGCCAATTAGGGGACCAACCACGGGAATCCAGGAGTAGCCCCAATCACTGTCGCCTTTGCCGGCGATGGGCAGGATGGCATGCATGATGCGCGGGCCCAGATCGCGAGCCGGGTTGATGGCATAACCAGTTGGGCCACCCAGGGCTAAGCCGATCACCCATACCAGAAACGCTACTGGTATGGCGCCCAATGCGCCCATACCAACTTCGGGTCCTACAATCAGGTAAACACCAAACATCAGCGCAAAGGTGCCGATAATCTCACAGAGTAAGTTGGCGCCTGCGTTGCGGATGGCAGGTGCAGTGCAGAATACGCCCAGCTTCAGCCCTTTATCTTCGGTCTCTGCCCAGTGAGGCAGAAAGGCCAGCCAGACCAGGGTTGCGCCGATAAAGGCACCCAGGAACTCGCCTGCAAGATATATTGGCGCTTCGGCCCATGTGATTCCGCCGCTGATCGCCAGAGGAATTGTGACAGCAGGGTTCAGGTGCCCATTGCCGCCAACAGCTTGACTTGTGAACACACCAACGAATACTGCCAAACCCCAGGCCGTAGTGATGACAATCCATCCTGAGTTATTGCCCTTGGTTTTGCTTAACAGGACATTGGCGACGACACCATCTCCAAGCAGAATCAGGAACATTGTGCCGATGACTTCACCAAGAAAGATATTCATTTTTTTTCTCCTCTTGTATGTGCGCAGAGATTCAGAGTGCAGAGAGAATATCGATGACAACGGGTGAGACAAGACATGTTTTCTGCTCTATAGATCCTCCTTGACTAAATAGTGGTTGAGTTATCTCTTGGTCTGTCATTCAAGAAACAACTCTCTCTTACACGATGATGAGACAGCAGAATCCAACAGATTTGACACTCGGGCGAATTGACAGGGTCATCATAAGACCATCCCCGGTAGGGAATGGGAATATCTATCATGTGAAAGTCAGGCTTGATGGTCTCACTATGGACGGCTTTTGACTTGAGCTACCTGTTCGACATTAAGGTGATAATCTCTGACGCGGCATGGCAACACATCTAATCCAAGAAACCGGCAGTTGTTGCGCCGCGGAAGCAATAGAGGTGAATAGTTTTAGACCTTGAAGTGTGTGAAGTTGAAAATGAATTTCTTCACGATATACATTATTATTGCATAACCACGATATGTTGTGAATCAGGCAACCAGCCCAATTTTCGGGAAAAACTTCTGTCAGGTACGCGCCTGAGGTGTAGTCCGTGTACTCCATTGGAGCATATATATACTCCAATGGAGTATTAGCTCGGTCCGTGGGCTGGTACTACTGGTTTATGGCTGGAGTGACATGGGCGAGCGCAATGAGGTTAAGTTGATGTGTGGCCACTATCTCACCGAGAAATACGGCAGCGAGGAATGAATTGTTAACTCGACACAGATAGTGAAAAGAGGCTGTGCTTACAATAGGGTGAGGCTCAGGTGCAGGTTGGCTTTGTGGATTCGGCCTTACTGTTCCCATATGCAGCGCGGTTATTTGACGTTTTTTTGAGAGCACTTGACCTGCTCGACGGCTATTTGCCATCCGTGATACAACTCTTCACGTTGCTCTTCAGAGATGCGAGGCTCGAAGCAGTATTCTCTTCTCCAACAAGCGACGATTTCATCAACGGACTCCCAGTAACCTGTAGCCAATCCAGCCAGATAGCCGGCCCCCAATACAGCGGTATTTGTGTACACTGGGCGTTCCACTGGAATGCCCAATATGTCGGCCTGAAACTGGAGCAGAAAATCGCTTTTGGCGGTGCGTCCGTCTGCCCGAAGTATTTTGGGCATAAAACCCAATTCTTGTTTTTTGATGGTCTCAAAATAGTCACGCACCTGGTAGGCCACGGATTCAATGGCAGCTCGTGCTATATGGTGCTTGGTGATGCCACGTCTGATGCCAAGAATAGCTCCTCGCGTAAAGGAATCTGTGCGGAAAATGTCTGCTCCGCTTGGGGGTGGCACAAAATAGACATCTCGCGTATTTGGCACCTGGCTCGCCAGTCCTTCTGCTTCACCAAGCTCCTGAACAAGGCCTAACCCCTCTTGCAGCCAGCGAATGGCATCTCCGGCCATGTTGGCTTTACCTTCCAGCCCGTAGATGACTGATGTACCTATTGTCCACAGAACAGGTGAGAACAAACCGTCTGCTGGTGGAAGGTAGTGATCGCCTGTATTGAGGATCATGAAAGAGCCGGAACTGTAGGTGTTTTTTACCGTACC
>JAFGMS010000519.1 GCA_016927375.1 Anaerolineae bacterium | reverse complement strand
TTGCCGGGCTGTGTCACCGCAGTGACGAGTGCTGAGTACCGAGTAACCTGGGAACGAGTCCGGGCTCGTTCGCGATCCTCGGAAGACCCTAAGGGTTTTCAAAACCCTTAGGGTTTGGGGCAGTCTCCACTTTTCCACGTTGAGCCAAAAAACGATGGTCTTGAGTAATCAAACATGGATTCCCGCTTTCGCGGGAATGACAGGCCACATAGGAGCCGTGTGTACTGGGTAACAAGACAGGTGACGATTGGATAATTGCCTGGTCGTTGCAACAATCTGTTTTTCAATCGTCAATCATTCAATCATCAATCACACAATAACTTGACCTCTGCCAATGAGATATATTGGTTATATAGAGATTTCTGTAGAGGCCCAAAAAATCACGCTATCCCTCAGGCAAAAAGCCGAGGCAAAAATCTCCGCCAGCGGAAGGCAAATAAATCTGCCATGACGTCCCGGACGGTAAAGAGCACCAAAGACTGGAAAACCGCGGCACCTACCAGGTTAAGCGTAAGCCGGTAGAAGCGATTGTCGGCAACAGCCAGCGTTCCGCCTATGATCTCGATGAAATCGCTGAAATTGCCGCCCAACGAAGCCAGCGGGGGCAGCACACCCAGAGTAAGAAAGTTGATCGCTTCACCATACTGAAAGACGGCAAAAACTGAGCTGAGGTAGATCACAACCAGAGCGCCTCCCAACTGCCAGCGAAGAGAACGGTCTCGAGGGCTGTCCTCCCACAGCGCATCGACGGCCCAGGCCAGACGCGGCGCTAATATCAACCCCAGAGCGGCTGCCATGCCTCCCAGGGACTGATTCTGTCCGGATGTAATGTTGTGTCCAACGGTGAACATCAGGGCAACCAAGGCCGGGTGCAAGACTATCATGGCCTCCGCCGGGATACGGATGAAATCGGCCAGAGATTCTCCGTAAACGCCGCGCCAGAGCCGTGCTGCAACACATAATCCTCCCCAGGCTCCGCCGGCGGCCAGCGCAATCAGCCCGCCTGCCAACGCTGTTCCCAGACTGATACGATAAGCCTCCAGAATGCGGCTCTGGATGTCGCGTCCCTGCTCATCGGTGCCCAGGGGATGCTCAGGAGAAGCAGGAGCATAGATAGCCTGGGGATCCAGATCATGAGGATCGCCAGGAGAAGCCACTATTCCGCGTATCATGGGCACAAGCAGCAAGAGAACAGCCAGTCCAGCTATTCCCAGCCAGGCTTTACGCGTGAGTGAAGAAGCGGTTCCGGTGCCGGATGCGGTCTCTCTTTGAGCCTTTGTCTTGCCGCGAGAAGCCTGTTGGGCATCGATAGGGTGGTTGAAGAGATAGGCGCGCTCAGCGCTGGCCAACAGGATGCCCCGCGCACGGGAAATCAATAACAGGAGCGGGAAGACTGTCAGTGCGCCCAACAACACCGATGCATCATGCTTCAGAATGGCATCCAGCAGCAGCTTACCGATTCCTCTGAAAGAGAACAATGGCTCGATTACCACCAGGCCTCCAATGACCCACCCGGCCTGATCGTAAAAGGTCCGAGCGGCCGCCAGAGCAAGCATTGACCAGCAGTCTGCTTCAGAGTGACCATCTGCTTCACCCTCTGCCCAGGTGCGCACTGCGGCCTGGGCAGCCAGCAGTGCCGGCAGCAATGCCGCAACCGTAGAAGGCAGCAGCACGTGACGAATACGATCCAAAAGGATATTGCCGGCCTGAGGAAAAGACTCGAAGCCGCCCAATGGAAGCAGGCTATAGCGCAGGCCTATAAACATGACCGCGGCCAGCCCAATTGCCAAGGGAGGCGCAGCCATTACCCCGGTTGCACACAGCCTCAATATTCCCAGGACGATTTTTCCCACACGCCCGCGCTTGCGGATCATGTTCCGTACTTCCAGAGCGACGGCCGACAGGATAATGATCAACAGCCCCCCCATCACGGAAGTCCCACCCAGCAGCCACAAGGATTGGGGTAACCCTTCGGCAAGCAAAACGCTGACCGGCGTTCCTTCCTCAACGGCAGTCGAAATCTCGCAACAGGGCCCTGAGGCTACATTGGCAGTAAAGTCATCCAGGTTACCGATCCCGGTGACCAGGAAACCAAAAGGGCCAGGCTGTGGAATGACGCCTTGCAGCACACCAAAACCGCCTATGACGAGAGCGTAAGCAATGGCAAGAAAAGCCAGGCGGCGGATGGGCTGAGTTAAGATTGCAACGGCTTCTTCGCCTCGTCTGTCGTCACGGAGGGCATGCCACCCCGACACCACCGAGTATCCCAGTGCAAAGAGATCCCAAACAGGAATAAACAGAAAAGTCCCAAGATAGGCAGCCGTCCCGAACCCTCTCGGGCTACTAGGCTGCTTTCGCGATCTCGACATAGATCTCCCCCAAGAATAGCAATGAGTTGAGACAGGAAAAGAATGAGCCTGGATTGTCTCGTATCCAGGCTCGATAAGCAAGTGTTTAGGTTAGATTTGTACAGCATTTGATTGCTTGAAGGGTGTCAGGCAATGCGACGAACTGCCTCTTCCTGTTCGAGCAGATAGGCTTGTACTTCAGCCAATGCTTCATCGTAGGTTTTGAGTAATTCGAGGTCCGGATCATGATAGCGTCGCAGGGTTTGAGCAGCACACATAGCGCAGCCACGCATGGCCCGGTAACTATCCGTCTCACAATCCATACACCCGTTAAGGCGGATCATTGCCAGCACAAAAGCAAGGACCTCCGGATGAGAAGGAGGCAGGGTTACAACACGATCAACGAGTTGTCGCCATTCTTCACCGCGCATGTCACGCAGCAAAGGAATCACATAATTGGGGAATAATATCTCATTGTTGGCATACATGGGATTCTCTCATTACTCTTACATAAGCACTGCCGCGGAAGACAATGCAAATCTAATACAAATGCCACGCTCAATTGTTCGAATTGTAAAGGGTATTGGCAGTTGCAGTCAATATGATTCGGGTACTATATTTGGTTAATTTTTGGTTAGAGTATTGACCTTACCTATTATAACACCCCAAAATCCATTTCGTCATAGACAGAAAAAGTGCTCAAATGACAGCCATAGGGCGGGTTGTTTTCAAGGAAACTTCTTGCGGCCCACTTTCACGTCCCGTCTTTGCTTCACCTTCGCTTGCTCCGTGAAGCTTCAAGATTGCCCGCCGAGCCTCGCCGTCACTCATAGTTGTTCTTGAAAGAGCCAGAGCCAACGGCAGTACAAATATTGCGTCTCCGGCCCGCTCACACTACAATCGGCGGCATGAGAGGAAACATCATTAAACAATGGCTTGGTATTCTTACCGCCGGGTTAGTTTTGACAGGGTGTGTCATTGAAGAGCAGACACCCTCTCTAGTCGACCCGACTAATTTCGCAACCTACCAGCATCCAACCGGCACCTACACGCTCGAAATGCCGCCCGACTGGGTGGTTAACGATCAGTCGGACGCATTTGCCGTCAGCACCGAGTTTTCCCCGCCGGACACATCGGAACCATTGCTCAATGTCTACATTGTCAGCCTGAGTACGCTTCCAGGCACTTCTTCCCCCGAATCCATCGACCTGGATACGCTGGTGGCTGCATATGAAGGTCAGTTTTACGCTGCCTCCGATGCTGTGACGAAAGAGCAATCTCGTGATATTCAGCCTGATGGCAGCCTGCGCATCAAACTGGTAGTCGATTCGCCCCAGGGAACCAGCCAGCACAATGATTTCTTACAGATCGTCGAGCCATATCTTGCTGTATTGCGCGTGCGTCTACCGGATGACCAGACACAGATGCGCACGGTCTCACATGTGATCAACACCTTTGCCGTCAACAATTCGGTAGGCTGGGCCAGCGTCCTTCAGCAAGCAGACTCGCAATATCAGGATGCGGTTGGCTTTGCCAGCCTGAACGCCTGGGTCGATCGTAACGGCGGATTTGTGGTCGCCGGGCAGGTCGTCAACAATGCCGCCAACGCGCTCGAGTTCGTCCGCATCGAAGCCCGGCTCTACGATGCGGAAAACCGTCTGCTCCTCTCACAAGACGATTTTGTCTCATCCGATACGCTTTTGCCGGGAGAATATGCCCCCTTCTCACTTATCTTCAGTGATGGGCTGCCTTCTGGCACCGTTCGGTATGATTTGAATGCTTCAGCCCGCTACGCTGATATAATGAACCGGAACTTCTATGGCCCTGAGAATTTCGCTGTTTCCTCTACAGCAGATTTCGATGCAAATGGGTTCTTGGTGGTCAGTGGGCAGGTACGTAATGAGGGAGTCACAACGGCAAACCTGGTGAAAGCTATTGCCGTTGTTTTTGATGAGCAGGGGAGGGTGATTGCCACAGATACTACGCTGACCGATGTTCAGCAGCTGCCGCCGGGCCAGACATCGACCTTCTCAGTCAGCTTTGCTGAACTAGGCGGTGTTCCAAATACGTTCGTGGTATCGGCTCAGGGTGTCGCTGAGGAATAAGAAATAATTGCAGACGGAGAGTGATGCCCAACTTTCCTTGTAACTGCTCAGCTCTTAGCTTTTGGCTCTTAGCTTTTCAAGCTTCGAACTGTGACTTGTAAACTCGTCACGTCTCACGTTTTACATATTGCAGCAACTACTTTGACAATGTCAAGTTAAAAAACGGGGGTTAGG
>JAFGMS010000518.1 GCA_016927375.1 Anaerolineae bacterium | reverse complement strand
TTCCCGCGAAAGCGGGAATCCAAAGGCCCAATCATGTGCTGCCATTTTCATCCCCATTGGTGAGCCTTGGCTCATGAGCCACTCCTCTGAAAATAGGGCTGAGGCATGAGTTAAAGGTTCCGACAGGCATCTCTCATCACGGCTTGGACGGTGGGTAGATGCACAAGTTTCCTGAATGCGGGTTTCTCGCCTTGCCCGCCAACTGCCACTCCGAATCATATCACTTTTGCCATATTTATCAATTCGGGCATAATTGGTCCAGAAAGACGGTTAGGAGGATTGATGACTTGTAACTGCTCAGCTCTTAGCTTTTCAAGCTTCGATCTGTGACTTGTAAATTCAGACTGGAAACTCGTCACCTCTCACGTTTTACATATTGCAGCAACTACACTGGCACAAGCTGATATGGGCAAGCCGCTCACCAGCAGTTGAACAGTCATGACGTTTCACATATTTACCCATTTACATATTTACCTTTTACGCATCACCTATAGTTACAGTAGGAAGCGCCAGGTAACTGAGTAGTTACGATGACTTTTAGCTATCATCTTGTGCTTGACAGCTCGCGCCAATACCAATAACTATGAAGTAAACCGCTTTTCCCCGTTTGTGGTGCAAAGAGCACTCCTATGGGTAAGATTGAGTCTGAATTACCTGTGACTTTGAGACAGAAATCGGACCATACTCTACCAAGATAAGACAAAATACATGAACAATAACACTGAGATTTCTGATGTGGACAGTCCTGAGCAGACACAAATCAAAGCTGCCTCTCCGAATTACCTGATGTGGGTAGCTACCATTCTGTTGTTAATCTTACTGACAGCCTGGGTGCTTTTTACGCCCGACGGGATCCTGGGCAAGGCAAATGCTGTAGGCTACGCAGTGTGCCACCGGATTACCATCCGGTCTTTCTCTTTTCCTGATGGTGTCCGGCTTCCTCTATGTGCACGCTGCACCGGTACTTTTCTGGGGGTTCTGGTGGGTTTTCTGGGCCCCGGCCTATTATTTCGCCGTCGCCACGCAGCCATGTTTCCCACCATAGGTGTTATGGCTATTCTGATCACCTTCAGCGCGGTGTGGGCCTTCGATGGCCTCAACTCGTACACTTTTCTATTGGGGCCCACAGTGCCTCATCTGTATATTCCCAGTAACCCGCTGCGCCTGATCACCGGTATGGGGCAGGGAACGACGATGGGCAGCCTGCTGCTGCCTGTGTTTAACTCGATGCTGTGGGCCGATGCAAAAGCGGAGCGGACGATTAAGAGTGTGTGGGAGCTGCTGGCGCTGTTGGGCATCGGCGCTGTGCTGATAGCCATGATCCTGAGTGGGTTGGCCATCTTCCTCTATCCCTTGGCCATCGTGAGCACGCTGGGGGTGGTGGTAATACTCTCGGCAATCTGTACTGTATCGGCAGCAGCAATGATCGGGCGAGAAAACAGCGCGTCAAACCTGGCCGATGCGCTTCCGCTCATCCTGCTGGGAACAGCCCTGAGCCTGGCCCTGCTTGGCGCAATTGACCTGGTACGCTTTACTTTCACCGGAACATGGGAAGGCTTCGTCTCGCCACCAGTATAGGCGGACGAATATCATCGCCAAAAATTACTCGTAGGGGCGCACAGCCGTGCGCCCCTGACGATGTACTCCTTTGTTTCTTAAACGTGGATAGCCCCACCCACCAACTCGTGAGCGGCTTCCACGAGTGACTCGCTCAGTGTCGGGTGGGCATGTACGTTGCGGGAGATCTCTTCTGCGGTCAGCTCGGCGTACTGGGCCAGCGTGTATTCGGGCAGCAGCTCGGTAACTTCCGGCCCAACCATATGAGCACCCAATATCTCCCCGTATTTCTCCCCAACAATCAGCTTGACAAATCCCTGATAGTCACCCAGGCCCAGTGCTTTGCCGTTGGCCTGGAAGGGGAACTTGGCAACCTTGATGTCGTACCCGGCCTCCTTGGCCTCTTCCTCGGTGTAGCCGAAGCTGGCAACCTGCGGTTGGCAATAGATGCAGCGCGGCATCATCTTGTAGTTCAATTCAACCGTCTCATGCCCGGCGATGACCTCAGATGCCACAATTCCCATGGCACTGCCTACGTGTGCCAGCATCATCTTGCCGGTCACATCGCCGATAGCGTACACGTTCGGGACGCTGGTACGCATCTGCTCATCTATCTCGATGAACCGGCCCCGTTCAGACAACTTGATGTCTAGATTTTCCAAGCCAAATCCCTCGACGTTAGGCGCAAAGCCGATTGCCACCATCACCTTTTCGGCTTCGAGGGTCTGTGTGCCATCCGATGTGCTGACCGTCAGTGTGGCCTTATTCTTGCTCTTTTCGATGTTCTCTACCCGGGCGCCGGTAAGGATTTGGATGCCGAGCTTCTTATAAGCCTTGGCGATCTCAGCGCTGACCTCAGCGTCTTCCAGCGGAGCGGGCCGGTCCAGCATCTCGACGATGGTGACCTGCGCCCCATAATTATGCCAGACATAGGCAAACTCAAGCCCAATTGGCCCGGCCCCAACGATCACGATCCGCTCAGGAACCTGGTCGGAGAGGATGCCCTCGACATAGGTAATGATCGTCTCGCCGTCGGCCTCGACACCGGGGATCATCCTGGCATGCGCGCCGGTAGCGAGCACCAGGTTCTTGAAGGTCAGTGTCTCCTCGCCGCCATCATCGAGCGCTACGCTGAGGGTCGATTTATCTTTGATTTTTCCTAAACCCGTGTAGGTGTCGATCTTATTCTTCTTCATCAGAAAACCAACGCCTTTGACCAGCCGGTTGCTGACCTGCCGGCTGCGCTTGAAGGCGGTTCCATAATCCAGTTCCAGGTTATCGAAGCCGAAGCCGAACTCCTTGCCGCGGTGCTGGAGTGTGTGGGCAAGCTCAGCGTTCTTGAGCAGCGCCTTGGTGGGGATGCAGCCAATGTTGAGACATACCCCACCCCAGTATTCCTTCTCAACAACCGCGACCTTCAGTCCCAATTGTGCGGCGCGGATAGCGCAAACGTACCCACCCGGGCCTGCGCCCAGGACGACAACATCGTATTCTTTAGCCATGTGCTCTCCTTGAAGACAGTTGTTGGTAATGAGTGCTCGACGATTAGACAGCAAATCGCGGAGATTAAACAACATCGTTGTGGTGATTGATTGACAGGCCGCCAGCCATTAGACGGTCGTTCACCTGTATTGTAATCCGGCAAGCGGTGAGATTTCAAACCAGTTCCATGCGAATTGTCACCCTAACCACCCAACGATAGAATACGCCCTGCCAATCAACACGATTTTGGTGACTGTGCACCAAAGAAGCTATGGTCCGAAGTTCCGGCTTATCCTTAACTAATTTAGGAAACATAACTACCATGACCGCCGATCTCGTCATCAGCCTCGATTGCAGCACAACCTCCTGTAAGGCAATTGTCTGGGACCAGTGTGGAAATAACCTGGCTGAAGGGCGCGCCGGCTTGCCTATGCTGCAGCCGCGCCCTGCCTGGCACGAGCAGCCCGCCGAGTCTTGGTGGCAGGCAGCCAGCCAGGCCATATGCCAGGCAGCAACTCAGATCAGTGCAAGTCGGCTGGCTGCCCTGTGCATCACCCACCAGCGCGAGACCTTCGTGGCAGTCGATGAAAAGGGCCGTCCTCTGCACAATGCTATTCTTTGGATGGACGAGCGAGCCCGCCCCCTACTCGACGATCTCACTGCATTGTATGATGCCGAGCGTTTCCACCGGATAACCGGAAAGCCCCTTTCCGGCAATCTGACCGTTACCAAGCTGGCGTGGCTGCGCCGGCATGAGCCGCAGATATTCAACGATGCCTTTATGTTCCTGGATGTTCAGGGCTACCTGGTGCGCTGCCTGACCGGTCACTTCCGTACCAGCTGGGGTTCTGCCGACCCGATGGGCCTGTTCGACATGTACACTAACAAGTGGTCGGAGCAGATTATAGAGGGCATTGGGGTTCGCCGGGATCAGCTGCCTGAAGCCATCCTGCCCGGGGCGGTTCTAGGAAGAGTCGCCGGCGAGCCGGCCGAAGCCTGCCAGCTGCCCGCAGGCATCCCTGTGATAGCCGGGCTGGGCGATGGGCAATCAGCCGGGTTGGGCATTAACATCACACGGCCCGGTGAGTGCTACCTCAGCCTGGGAACCTCCATCGTGTCCGGCACTTTCTCGGAGGAGTTTCTGACCAGCCAGGCTTTCCGCACAATGGTCGGAGGTGTGCCCGGTACCTATCTTTTCGAGACGGTACTGCTGGGTGGGGCCTATACAGTTAAATGGTTTGTCGATAACTTCACCGATCAAGCGCAGCACACTACCGATCCTGAAATGCCGGTTGAAGCCGGTCTGGAGGCCGATGCACGCCAGGTGCCGCCCGGGTCGCAAGGATTGATGCTGGTACCTTACTGGAACAGTGCCATGAATCCCTACTGGGATGCCGCAGCCAGCGGTATCATGGTTGGGTGGAAGGGAAGCCACAGTCGGCCGCACGTGTACCGAGCCATCCTGGAGGGCACAGCCTTCGAGCAACGCCTGCACACCACCGGCGTGGAACAGGCGCTGGGCCAACCCATCGAGCGCTATATCGCGGTCGGCGGCGGCGCCCGCAGCGACCTGTGGTGCCAGATCATCGCCGATGTAACCGGGAAGCCTGTCTATCGCACCCAAACACGCGAGGCCGCCGCGCTTGGCGCCGGGATACT
This sequence comes from Anaerolineae bacterium, assembly GCA_016927375.1. GTDB lineage: Bacteria > Chloroflexota > Anaerolineae > Aggregatilineales > UBA3940 > JAFGMS01. The sequence continues at coordinate 1,409 of JAFGMS010000518.1, read as the reverse complement.
GGCCGCGGCTGCCGTCTTGTTCCCCAGTGTGCTCCATGCCGCCAGGGCCATGGTCCACATCGAACCGGCGGCCTTCACCCCTGACCCGGAACGCCATCGCTACTACAGCCGGCTCTACCAGGACGTCTACGTCCACCTCTTTCCGGCACTGCAGACCTACCTGCATCGATTAACCGAGATCACAGCCGATTCGGAGTAAACACTTTGGCGGTGGACATGCAGAGATCCAGGCTGGACAGAAATCCCTCTATCGATCTGGCGAAAAAAGTCATGAAAACCAGGCATCACGCTTTCCTACTCTTGCTTCATCCCCTATCATCCAATCGTCAATCGTCAATAATACTGCGCAGCACATCCTCCCCAATCGGACCGGGGCGCACAATGCGCAGGCTGCCCCCACTGACATCTACCACCGTCGATGGCTGCCCGCCGGCACAGCGTCCGCCGTCCAGAACCAAAGCGATGCCCTCACCAAGGCTGCTGGCCTCCCCAGCGGTCAGGGGGTTCGATGCGCCGGACAGGTTGGCGCTGGTGACCGCCAGCGCCCCACCACAGGCCCGGATGACTGCCCTTGTCCCATCGTGGTCGGGGATGCGCACACCGACCGTCGGGAGGGCAGAGACAATCTCGGGCAGATGAGAGTTCTTGGGCACAGCGATGGTGAGCGGCCCCGGCCAGAAGGCACTGGCCAGCCTGCGGGCCATCGAGGGAACATCCGATGCCACCAGGTCGATATGCTCAGGGTCGGCCAGCAGCACGGGGATGGCCTTATCAGGCGGCCGCTGCTTGACGGCATACAGCGCAGCCACCGCCTTCGGCTGCCACACATCCGCAGCGATGCCATAGACAGTGTCGGCCGGGAAGATGACCACCCCCCCAGCGCGGATCACCTCGGCGGCGCGGGCTGGGGCAGCAGGGTCATCGATGGGCAGCCAGTCGGTCACGGGACTCTCCATTGACGATTGACGATTAAATGACAAATCGAGTTGACGGTTGAACAACAGCGATAGACAATAACACCTACCATATTACCTGGTCCAGGTCTAGTCTCAAACGAGTCTAGACTCGTTTGACATCCTCTTTAGACTCGTTACCAAACCTCTCTAGACTCGTTTTCAAACGCTTCTAATCTCGTTTCCCAACACTTCTAATCTCGTTGGCGAACGCTTCTAATCCCGTTTGTGGGCTTTCCTTAGCCGAGAAACCCGGTTTTTCGTCTCATACGACACGATACTCGACAATGTCTTGCTGAGCCGTGTCAGGCTTTCTTGCTGGTTACGGATACATATCCGTAACCTATAGAGTCTATTCACAATAAGAGATGAACATGGTATAACAATCCAAACTCACAAGGAAAGGATTAAGAACCATGTTCACAGAAGAGATTCTGCGTCAAAACCCTGGAATGA
>JAFGMS010000517.1 GCA_016927375.1 Anaerolineae bacterium | reverse complement strand
TGGACGCGTTAGGTGCCAGTGGAATCAACGTGCAAATAGCCTGTGCAGATGCCTAAAACAACATACGTAAGCTTACAGATACTATCCTGGATTTTCACCTTTTTTCGCGATCAGGCTATTTCTCACCGCAGAAAGCGCAGAGATCGACGACAGAAGGTCATTTCGCGGAGAAAATTAAGAAGAAACTCTGCGGGCTCGGCGCTCTCTGCGGTGAATCTATGGTACATCCCAAAAAGGCGAAACTACAGTAACTTAAGTGGGAAAACACCCATGCCCAACACTCTATTGAAACATAAAGATGATATTGGGTCTTATGCACGATTTCCCACCTTATTGTCCTTATGCTAGAATGCACCACAGGTATCGAACATTTCGATAGCTCTATGGCTGTGTACTTATCAGAACGTCCAGTCATTTCCTTGGTGCTCCTTTGATAAAAGGCCATACATGCTACTACTATCGACACACCGCACACAGGCCTCTTAGAGGTTCGCTGAGGCATCATTCAGTAAAACCCGGTAGAGCATAACCGGAAACCTCAGGGGGATTCCTAAGCTTACTCTCCAGAAACTGAAGCCTAAAGGAGGTGATACATGTAAGATTTCTGGAAAGCCGTATAGCTGTCGAATCACGCAAGTGTACCTTTCTAAGATAGTTGAGTGAGGAGAACGAATGATGAAGAAACTAAGCTTTATCCTGGTAACGCTACTCGTCCTGAGCGTGGTTTTGGGTGCATGCACTCAAGCAACCCCAGAGCCCACCGAGGTCGAGAAGACGGAGGAGCCTGAGAAAACTGAAGCACCGCCCGAGGAAACCGAAGCTCCTGAGGAGACCGAAGCACCTGAAGAGACCGAAGCACCCGAAGAGGCCATCGAGCTGCGAATCGCCTGGTGGGGAAGTGACAACCGTACCGAGCGTACCATCAAAGTGATTGAGCTGTTCGAGGAGCAGCACCCCAACATCACCATCAGCTACGAGTTCGCCGGTTGGGACGATCACTGGACTAAGTTATCTACCCAGGCCGCCGGCAACAACCTGCCGGACATCATGCAGCACGACTATGCTCGTATACAGGAATGGGTCGCAGACGGACTACTTGTGCCGCTTGATGAGTACATCGAGGATGGAACGATCGATACCACCGATGTAGCCGATGCAAACCTGGACGGTGGCCGTGTTGACGGCGATCTGTACGGGGTTTCCCTTGGGACCAACTCTCTGGGCTTCCTGGCCGACACTACGGCTTTCGAGGCGGCTGGTGTTGACCTGCCCGCAGACGAGTGGACGTGGGCCGACTTCGAGCAGATCTGCAACGACATCTACGAGGCAACCGGTATATGGGGGCATGCAGGACCACTACACCATGACCACATCTGGAAAGCAGTCATCCAGTCAAACGGCGATTGGGTGTTCAACGATGATAGCACGGCGTTGGGCTATGAAGACGATAACCCCTTCATCGAGCACATGAACATGGCTCTGCGTCTCCAGGAAGCCGGCGTGGTCCAGGATATCGAGTCCCAGGTAGAGGAAACGGCCGCCAATGCCGGTTTGGAAGCCTCCCCATTCGTGAAGGGCGAAGCTGCCATGCAGCTCTATTGGAGCAACCAGATGGTATCGGTGGCGGATGCAGTAGGGCCCGACCGGCCGCTCAAGATGCTGCTTCTCCCCAGAGTTGAGGGAGGCGGCTCTGCAAACTACATCAAGCCCTCGATGTTCTTCTCGATCACCCGCGACGCGAAGCACCCCGAAGAGGCCGCGATGTTCATTGACTTCTTCACCAACTCCGTCGAGGCCAACGAGATCCTGCTGGCAGAGCGCGGCGTGCCTATCTCATCCGCGATCCGGGAAGCTCTAGAGCCCCAGGTAAGCCCGGCTGTTCTCGAAACGTTTAACTTCCTGGCTCTGGCTGTGGAGTATGCCATTCCGGTACCGCCGCCCGACCCGGTTGGCTGGGCTGATTTGCGCAACAATGTCTTTTATCCGGAGTTCACTGAGCCGGTTCTGTACGGCGCAATCTCGCCTGAGGACGGTTCTGAGCTCTTCCGGGAACAGGCAGCTGAAATCTTGAGTGCTGCACAGTAAAGGTTAAACAAGGCTTTATGTGGCCACATGTAAGGCAAGGAACTTGTAGGCTCCTTGCCTTACATCCACATAACAACACTTTTGATGTTTAAGTCCTGCAATTAGTAGCTACTCAGCTACGTGGCGTGATGTGTTGACAGTTGTAGGTACTGGGCGATTAAACACCAAATCGCTTGAGTGCTGGGTTTTAGTTTACAGTTCACAGTTCACAACAGCTAAAAGCCAATAGCTGAGAGCTGAGCAGTGACAGCAATTATTATTACTGAATATCTAAGTGAAGAGCGTAGTATAGGAGGGTGGAATCAAGTGAGCGAAATAAAACAAGAAGCGTTTTCAGGCAACGCTGCCTTTGGGTCTTCTCCTAACAAGAGAATGCTGTCCAGACGAGCCAGGGATAACCTAATGGGCTATTTGTTTCTATCCCCCTGGTTGATCGGTTTTGTTGTGTTTTTGCTCCTGCCCATGGTGGCATCACTCGTCTTGTCTTTTACGGATTACAATATCTTTTCGGATCCGGAGTGGGTGGGGTGGGGAAACTTCGAGAGAATGTTCTTTGAAGATCCCCGGTATTGGCGCTCGGTTAAGGCCACGCTGTATTTCGTTTTTACCGCCGTTCCCTTGAGACTGATAGTTGCCCTGGCTGTTGCTCTGATGCTCAACCGAGGAACCAGGCTGGTTGGGCTTTATCGTGCCGCCTACTATGCACCCTCTATAGTAGGTTCTAGCGTCGCGGTTGCTGTCATGTGGCGCCAGCTATTTGGCGGCGATGGCCTGATCAACTTCCTTCTGACATCGATAGGGATACACAGCGATTTGCGGTGGTTAGGCAACCCCAAAACGGCTATTTGGACGCTCATTATCCTGGCCGCCTGGCAGTTTGGCTCTCCTATGTTGATCTTTCTGGCCGGCCTCAAGCAGATCCCGCAAGAGCTGTACGAGGCTGCATCCATCGATGGCGCAAATGAGCAGACTAAATTTGGCCGGATCACGCTGCCGATGCTGAGCCCCATCATCTTGTTCAATCTGGTGATGCAAACCATCAGCGGTTTCCTGATTTTTACTCAAGCCTATCTGGTGACTAACGGCCGGCCGCTGGATACAACGTTGTTCTATGCTCTCTATCTGTACCGCCGGGCATTTGAGGATCACCAGTTTGGGTATGGCTCGGCCATGGCCTGGATCATTTTAATGGTCATCGCGCTCTTTACGTTCCTGATATTCAGATCGTCGCCTTACTGGGTGTTCTATGAGACGGGGGAGGATTAAGGATGAGTACCACCTACACTACGTCGCAACCTGCCGGCGGAACCCGAACAAGCAAGCTGCTCCGGAGAATCGGATATCACTTACTGCTCTTGACCACTTGCTTCGTCATGATTTACCCTATTCTTTGGATGCTGGCCAGCTCATTCAAAGAAGAGCAGGAGATCTGGGCCAACATGGCCTCTCTGATACCCACCGCCCCAACACTGCATAACTATGTTGATGGTTGGAGAGGTTTTTCCAGCAGCCTGACGTTTACTACCTTTTACCTCAATTCCTTCATCTACGCGGGTGTCGGGACGCTGGCCCGAGTCGCGTCATCGGCTCTGGTTGCCTATGCTTTCTCCAGAATTCGCTTTTGGGGCCGGGATTTCTGGTTCGGCATCATGATGCTCACGATGATGCTCCCGTTCCAGATTGTGTTGATTCCTCAGTACATCCTATTCAACCAGCTGGGATGGGTCAACACTTTTTTGCCGCTGCTCGTTCCCCGGTTCTTTGGTGAAGCTTTCTTCATCTTTATGGCCGTACAATTCATGCGAGGTATCCCGCAGGAGCTGACCGATGCGGCAGAGATCGACGGCTGTAACAGAATCGGGACTTTCACCCGCATCATGCTCCCGCTTGTTCGGCCCGTGCTTATCACATCAGGCATCTTTTCATTCTACTGGCTGTGGGACGACTTTTTTACCCCGTTGATCTACCTATCTGATCCGAAGCTCTATACTGTTTCGCTGGCGATCCGGGCTTTCGCTGACGGCAGCAGCGATACAAACTGGGGCGCTATTTTCGCCATGTCCACCCTGTCACTGGTACCTGTTATCGTGATCTTCTTCGCCTTTCAAAGATATCTGGTCGAAGGAATCGCCACCACAGGGCTTAAGGGGTAATTGCTTCAAGGAAAATATCGTGGAAGCTGCCCAAATGTTTTCCGCTTCACATAGATGACAGTATATGTGCAAAACAATGCGATAAATGAGAAAGCCGTCATGTTCGAACGTGGCGGCTTTCTGGCGTATAATACCAGTGGTTTCATGCCGTGCATATGTTGTCATACACACCCTCAACCCGATCACCTACTTACCACTAACCCAAGGAGCGCACAGAGAATGAAGTCCGGAAGAGATGAGAAGAACCTGAGAGAGACGGCCAGGAAGGTTTACGAATACATGATCATCGAGCATCCCGGTCTTTCTAACCAACGGAGCGGGGTCGATGTCAACAGCGCCTTCTGGGGCCTCAACATCGACAGCTGGGATTGGAACCCAGGGGTCGGCGTGACTGCTATCTCCTCCTACTATGATCAGTGCAAAGAGCCGGACGTGCTGAAATATCTGGCCGACTGGGTCGAGAGGAACAAGCACAAAGCCCGCAAGCACCAGCATGTCAACGTCATGGCCCCGTTCAACATATTCCCAGACATGTATCGCCGGACAGGCGAGCAGAAGTACCGTGAGATGGCCGAAGAGTACGGCGATTGGATCCTCAAGAACCTGGTCCGTACCAGCGTGGGGGCAATTCAGCACGGCGGCGATCTGGAAGAGCAGATATGGGCCGATACGATCTTCATGGTCGTCATCTTCCTGGCTCGACTGGCCAGGCTGACCGGAGAGATGAGCTACGCAAAGGAAGCTGCTCAGCAGCTGCTGCTCCACCTGCAGTACTTGCAGGACCCGGAGACCGGGGTCCTGTTCCATGGGTACGACGGCAAGAACAAGAACCATAAATCCGGCGGGCGCTGGACGCGGGGCAACGCCTGGATCACGGTCGGAACGCCGATGATCCTGACAGAACTCAAGGATATGGATGTCGTCTCTCCTGAAGTCAGCGAAAGGTATCAGCGGCTGGTCGATGGTCTGCTGAACTATCAGGCAGACAACGGCCTGTGGCATACCATCATGGACCGCCCGACCTTTTACCAAGAATCATCGGGCAGCGCGGGGATCGCCGGCGGCATCCTCAGGTCGATCCGTCAAGGTGCTCTGCCATCATCTTACCTGCCGGCGGTCGAAAAGGCCATCGATGGTCTGTTGCAGAAGACCACTCCCGAGGGAGCGGTGACCGATGTCTCCGGCGGGACGCCGATCATGGAAGAGATCGAGGGCTACAACAAGCTCTCTCGCTACCCTACCCTGTACGGCCAGGGCCTGACGCTCATGCTGCTGTCGGAATACATGGGATTGCTGGCTGAGAGTGAATAAGCCTTGGTTGCTGCATGAGATGTGAGACGTGAAACGTGACAGGCAAATCGACACATATTATGTTTCACGTCTTACGCATCACTTGTCAGCCATCACCATGACTCAAAACTCGTCACTTTGTATCTGCGCCTGTAGACCACCACGGAGGACGATATCTGATGAAGGGAAATTTCACCTTACCCGGCGAGGCAGGCTACGAAGAGCTGACCCTGACCCTCGCCGAAAAATGGGGAGCGGATGCCATACGGGACAGTGACGGCACCGTGCTGTCAGATGAGATCATTGCAGCGGGATTCGATATTTACTCCACCATCTGCCTGGTACGCATCGATAACGCCTGGGCCAAGACGAATATGGACAAGCTCCAGCAAAACTATCTGATGAGCTACCCGGTCACTGCCGAAAGCAACAGTGTCTGCATCGACCTGCTGAGCGGCTATTTCAGAGAGCAGTTCAAAGTCAACGTGAGCGATGATCCCAAGGCATGGTGGCAGGTCTTCGACAGGACCACCGGTGAGGAAATCTCCACCGACCAATGGGCTCTCGACGCAAAGCAGGGTATCGTCACTATTAGAGACGTGACAAAGTGGCACCAGTACACGGTCAACTTCCTGGCCTACCGCATCTGGGAAGCCATCTCCATGTACAACCACATCACCAACGATTGGGGAGATCGAGAGCACCTGATGCCCATCGATCCCATCTACCCCGAGACCCAGGCCTTCATCCTGATCTACCTGGAGCAGTGGCTGCAAGACCATCCCCGGACGAAGATCGTGCGCTTCACATCGATGTTCTATAACTTCGCCTGGTTCTGGGGCGATTCACCGGAATTGAAGTACATCTACTCCGACTGGGGGGCCTACGACAACACCGTCAGCCCTTACGCCTTGGAGGCCTTCAGCAAGGTCAAAGGCTACCGGCTGGCATCGGAGGATTTCGTCAACAACGGCGTCTACTGCTCCAGCCACAATGTCCCATCGCAGCGCTACCGCGATTGGATGGACTTCATGAATGCCTTTGTCGTCGATTTCGGCCGCAAGTGCATCGACCTGGTCCACGCGGCAGGCAAAGAAGCGTACATGTTCTACGATGATCATTGGGTCGGCACGGAGCCCTATGGCGACAGGTTCAAGGATCTCGCCTTCGACGGGCTTATCAAATGCGTCTTCAATGGCTTCGAGGCCAGGCTGTGCGCCGGCGCGGAAGGAGTCGGCGCCAGGGAGTTGCGCCTGCATCCCTACCTGTTTCCCACCGGCCTGAAGGGCGAGCCAACCTTCAAAGAAGGCGGCGACCCGACGCTGGACTGCAAGCGCTTTTGGGTCAACACCCGGCGGGCCCTGCTCCGCGAGCCTGTCGACCGCATCGGGCTGGGCGGCTACCTGCATCTGGTTCAGGATTACCCTGACTTCGTCAAGTACATCGAGGCGCTGGGGAAAGAATTCAGGACACTGCAGGCGATCCGCCGGGCGTCCAGCCCCTACGCGGCCCCATTCAAAGTCGCCGTGCTGACGGCCTGGGGCAAGCTGCGCTCCTGGATCTGCAACGGCCACATGATCCATGGCCTGGAGCTGAACGAGATCATCGAAGCGCTGGCAGGCCTGCCCGTCGACGTCGCGTTTGTGAGCTTCGATGACATCCTTGAGGGCGGCATCCCCGCCGACATCAAAGTGATCATCAACGCCGGTAGAGGCAACAGCGCCTGGAACGGTGGGCGCTGCTGGCAGGACACCAGGGTTATCGAAGAGATTACTCGCTGGGCCGCTGAGGGCGGAGGTCTGATCGGCGTCGGAGAGCCCTCCGCCTACGAGCACGACAACCGCTATTTCCAACTGGCCCACCTGCTGGGTGTAGATCGAGAGATCGGAAACACGCTGTCTAAGGAAAAGCCCATCTATCAAACACAAGAGAGCCATTTCATCGTAGAGGATATCGAGGATAACATCGACTTTGGGAAAGATGTTGACGATGTGTTTGTGGTGAGCCGAGATACTCAGGTACTGGTCGATAACGACGGATCGCCCACGTTAGCGGTACATGATTTCTATCAAGGGCGGGCGATCTACCTTTCAGGTTTCAAGTTCTCCCCGCAGAACACACGCCTGCTGCACCGGGCGATCTACTGGGCGGCCGGCGCGGAGGATGATTTCGGTGCCTGGATGTGCAGCAGCATACACGCCGAGTGCGCCTATTATCCTGACAGCAAGCAGCTGGTGGTGATCAATAACAGCGATATTCATCAAGAGACCAGCGTGTACAACTCGGCGAAGAAAAGAGCCATCAACGTGGGTCTGGAGCCCTACGGCATAAGAATACTGGATATGTAGCCTCGGCAAGCAAGATATAGATCTGTCGTAACTACTCAGCTAAGAGCTATCAGCTTTTAGCTCTTAGCTTTTCAAGCTTCGATCTGTGACTTGTAAACTCAGACTGGCTACTCGTCACGTCTCACGTTTTACATGTTTACCTATTTACCTTTTACGCATCACTTATGACCACAGTAGAAAGCGCCAGGTAGCTGAGTAGTTACGATCTGTCCTCGCCTTGGGCACATTTGTGATGCCGCTGCTTGTACTGCTCGCCCGCTTTGTTGGACGATGATGCGTCATTGTCAAGCAAAGAGTGCCGGCCGCGTTCACTGCCATAATGGAGACAAAATGGAGATTACCGAGATACCCTTCAACGAATTCATCGGTTTGAAAAGATCGCAGCAGCCAGAACTAGGTGCTCTAGAACTGGATGCCTCGCCGAATTACCACAATCACATCGGAACCGTACATGCGGCAGCCCAGTTTGCTCTGGCTGAGGCATGTAGCGGCGAATATCTCTTGAGCCGCTTTGCGGACCTGGCGAAGAGTCATGTAGCCGTGGTCAGGAAAGTCGAAGTGAAGTTCAGGAAACCGGCGGTAGGGAACATATTCGCCAATGCTCACATACCCGATGAGAAGATCCGGAAACTCATGACAGATATCACCACAAAGGGGCGGGCCTTCGTTGAAATTAGCGTAAAGGTTGTAGACGCCCAGGGAGAAGTTACCATGGCGGCGACCCTTGAATGGTATCTCCAGAAGATAGATTAACACTATGCACAATGGCTGATCACAGAGACTATTGGAACACACAATTCGCAAGCCACAACCACATCTGGGAGGTGACACATAACCACTCTACTTTGTGTGTCACAGATTCATACCACCTTGCCGAACTATGCTTGTGATGAAGGCCCATATCATTCCTGTGAAAACGGGAATCTATAGGGCGACAGTGGATTCCCGCTTTCGCGGGAATGACAACCTCGCGGGTCAAACCGGAACGCTTGCGGGTCAAACCGGAATGCCCGCGGGTCAAACCGGAATGCCCAGGGGTCAAACCGGAACGCTTGCGGGTCAAACCGGAGCGCTCGCGGGTCAGACCGGAATGCCCGCGGGTCAGACC
>JAFGMS010000516.1 GCA_016927375.1 Anaerolineae bacterium | reverse complement strand
GGCCTAATGTGGCGGCTAATATTGAGATGTGGGTAATAGATAGGACTCTGTAGAGGTGGTATATGAACTGGCGTAAAGGGGTATATGCCTTGATTGGTGGCATCCTTGGCTTCACGATCGTCATGGCTGCATATAGTATAACCGTGATTACTGCCACGCAATCATTGGCGATTTTTTCTCGACCATCACTTGCTGCTGGCCAGATAATGATCTTCTGCTTCGTTGTTCCTCTGATGATCATAGCTGGTGCCGCGTTGTCAGCTAGAACACTGGGTGCAACTTGGTTACGTAGTGTAGCGGCCGGAATTACAGCCCTTGCAGTTGCGGTGAGCTTCATATACGCTGGGCAGAGTAATTCTTCACCATTTAATCAATATGAAACTCTGGCCCTTGCGTGCCCCGCCGCGGTAGCGGTGTTGGTGGCCATAGTGGGTAAGGCAGACACGAAACCCCGCGGCCCAGTAGTCACCATAGGACTGACAGTGCTCTTGATTTCTTGCGCCATATTCACTGAGGGCTATGGATTTGTCATAGCATTGATCGCCTGGCTCTTGCTTCCAGTCTCTGCCGGATTACTTCGGCAGCCAACTGAAATCTAATGGCCAACAACTAATATGTTGCATGTGGACTACCTATTGCGTTCGAGGAGAACCATCATGAGCGAAACTTTTGAACCTGTCATCATCGGCTTCACCTGTAACTGGTGCAGCTACCGCGCCGCCGATATGGCCGGCACGGCCCGGATGAAATATGCGCCCAACGTCCGGCTGATACGGCTAATGTGCTCCGGGCGGCTGGACCCCGTTTTTATCCTGAAAGCCTTCAAGGGAGGCGCCGACGCCGTCCTGGTATCCGGCTGTCACCCGGGCGACTGCCACTACGTCGAGCAAAACTACAAAGCCTTGCGGCGTTTTCACCTGCTCCAGCGAGTGCTTGCCCAGATGGGCATCGAGCCTGGGCGTCTCAAGTTAGTGTGGGCCAGCGCAGCCGAAGGCGCTATCCTAGCCGATGAGATCAATAGATTTGTCGAAGAGGTGCGCACCCTCGGCCCGCTTCACTGGCGTGATAATATCGCGGACGTCGCACCACACCTATCTTCACTGGAAGTCACCGAGGAGGTTGCTCATGGCCGCTAATGCCAAACCAAAACTGGCCTTGTACTGGGCTGCGTCATGTGGGGGATGTGAGATCGCCGTCCTGGCCATCCACGAGAAGATCCTGGATGTGGCCGCGGCCTTCGATATCGTCCTGTGGCCGTGCGTGATGGACTTCAAGAAGAAAGATGTCGAGGCCATGGCCGATGGTGAGATCGACGTCTGTCTGTTTAACGGCGCCATCCGCACCGACGAGAACGCCGAATGGGCCCATCTTCTGCGCAAGAAAAGCAAGGTCATGGTGGCCTACGGCAGCTGCTCCAGCGAGGGGTGCATCCCAGGACTGGCTAACTTCAAAGACCGCCAACAGATGATGCAGTTCATCTACCTGGACTCGCCCAGCGTCGATAACCCCGAGGGTATTCTGCCGCAAATGGAAACCCAGGTCCCGGAGGGTGTCCTGACGCTTCCCGGTTTCTGGAACACCGTCAAGACGCTTGACCAGGTCGTCCCAGTCGAGTATTACCTGCCGGGCTGCCCACCCGAGGCCGAGTGGACGCTGGCAGCGGTCGATGCCATCCTGAGCGGCAATCTGCCGCCGGCCGGGTCGGTCATTGGCCTAGCGTCGACGGTGTGCGACCAGTGCACACGTACCCGCAGTGAGAAGAAAATCAGCCGCTTTTATCGCCCTTACGAAATCATCCCCGACCCGGATATTTGTTTGCTGGATCAGGGCTTGTTCTGTGCCGGGATCGCCACCCGCGCCGGGTGCGGCGCGCTGTGCCCACAGGTCAACCGGGGCTGCGAAGGCTGCTACGGGCCGCCTGAAGGCGTGGAAGACGCCGGCGCCAGGCTGATCTCAGGCATTGCCTCGGTGCTTGATGCCGATACTCTCGAGGAAATCAATGCCATTCTCGATACGCTACCTGATCCGGCGGGGTACTTCTACCGCTTCGGCCTGCCGCATTCGATCATGCACCGGGTGCGTTTGGAGCAGCAGAACAGCAACAAAGTCGCCGCGCCCATCAGTCTGGTGAAAGACTAGGAGGCCCCAACAATGACACAACGAATTACAATCGATCCGATTACACGCCTGGAAGGGCACGGGAAGATCGAAATCTTCCTGGACGATGCCGGCGAGGTCGCCAACACTTATTTTCAAGTCCCGGAGCTGCGCGGCTTCGAGGTGTTCTGCGTTGGGCGCCCTGCCGAGGACATGCCGCGCATCACCCAACGCATCTGCGGCGTCTGTCCCGAGGCGCACCACATGGCCGCTGCCAAGGCGCTCGATGACCTTTTCCATGTCGATCCCCCTTCGGCGGCCAAGAAGCTGCGCGAGTTGTTCTACAGCGCCTTCTACTGCACCGATCACACCACCCACTTCTACGCGCTGGGCGGTCCTGATTTCGTGGTCGGGCCGGATGCCCCCGCCGCCGAGCGCAACGTGCTGGGCGTGATCGGCAAAGTGGGCGTCGAGGCGGGGATGAAAGTCATCAACTGCCGGAAGACCAACCACGAAGTGATCAAGATCATCGGCGGGCGGGCGATTCACCCAGCCGCGGGTCTGCCTGGCGGGATGAGCAAAGCCATCAACGAAGAAGAGCGCCAGGTCATCGAGAAAGTAGCTCGTGACAACATCGAGTTTGCCCTGTGGTCACTCGATATTTTCGATCAGATCGTGCTCCAGAACAGCGGCTACGTCGACCTGATCGTGAGCGATGGCTACACCCAGCGTACTTACTACATGGGGCTGGTCGATGCCAACAATCACGTCAACTTCTACGACGGCTTGATACGGGTAGTCGATCCAGAGGGCAACGAGTTTGCCAAATACGAGCCCAAAGATTACACCCAGCACATCGCCGAGCACGTTGAGTCTTACAGCTACCTCAAGTACCCCTATCTGAAGAACGTGGGGTGGAAGGGCTTCGTCGACGGCAAAGACTCGGGTATGTATGCCTGTACGCCGCTCAGCCGGCTGAATGCGGCCGATGGCATGGCAACGCCGAAGGCCCAGGAGGCTTACGAGAAATTCTATGCGACGCTGGGCGGCAGGCCGGCCCACCACACGCTGGCTTGCCACTGGGCGCGCCTGGTCGAGCTGCTCTACGCCGCCGAGAGGATGGTGGAGCTGGTCACCGACCCGGAGATCACCGACCCCAACGTGCGCACCATTCCCACCGAGATCCCCACCGAGGGCGTAGGCACGGTTGAAGCGCCGCGTGGCACACTCACTCATCACTACCAGACAGATGAGAGAGGTATCATTACCAAGGCCAACCTGATCGTCGGCACAACCAACAACAACGCCCCAATCACTTTGAGCATCAAGAAGGCCGCCGCGGCCCTGATCCACGGGGGCACGGTCGATGACGGCATTCTGAACATGGTCGAGATGGCCTTCCGCAGTTACGATCCCTGCCTGAGCTGCGCCACGCACTCGCTGCCGGGCCAGATGCCGCTGGAAATCACTGTCTACGATGCCGATGGCAACGTGGCAGACCGCCGCTCGCAATACGTCGACTGACTCTCACATGACAGCTCCCCTCTTCGCCGGTTGAAGAGGGGAGAGCTTTTTCTGGAACAACACAGATTGTCGAAGATGTAAGACAACACATCAACGATGTATAGTTGTCCAGATAAGTCTTTGCTGAACAGAGTGAGATGACGCTCAGAAGTGATACGTGATGCGTGATCCGTGAAAAAGCACTGGCAGCCTGTCACGCATCACGGATCGCGCATCACTGCCAGTCGAAAACTTTTCCGGAGATCTATAACGCACTACATCAACGATGTAACGCAGATGCTCAGAGAGGCTCTGGATACAAGGATGAAGACGCTAGTAATCGGGTTGGGCAACACTATACTGACCGACGATGGGGTGGGCATTTACGTCATCCGCGAGGTCGCCCGCGCGCTGCCCGCCGATTCAGGCATCGATCTTGTCGAGCTGTCGGTCGGCGGGGTGGCGCTGATGGAGGAGATGGTTGGCTATGACCGTTGCATCCTGGTCGACGCGATGTGGGCACCCGACGATGGAGTGGGTCAGGTGCGGGTTTTCGATGCAGACCAGCTGCCCGATACGCTCAACACGGCCAGCACCCATGACGCCGATCTCCCCACGGCGCTCAAGCTCGGGCGAACCCTGGGGGCGCCGCTGCCCGAAGACGCCAACATCCAGATCGTCGCCATAGGGGCCCACGACGTGCTTACCTTTGGTGAGAGCCCCACTCCCACTGTCGCCGCTACGATACCTGAGGCAGCTGTTCAGGTTTTGAAGTTGCTGGGCAAAGAAGCATAGGCTGCCTACCCCGCCTTGAGCGAGCGTCTGCCTTTTCTCCTCTTATTAGCGCCATTTGTCACATTCTGTTTGCAGCCCATTGTCTTCACCTTCATTCTATGTTAGGCTCAAACTGAAAAGCATCACCTGGTCACTGCCGTGTTCAAAGAAGACAGCCTCTGAGGGGGGGCCAGAACAGGTTTCTATTTCCCATCGAGCGGGCTTGTCATCGTATATCAAGTTGCCTGTGGGCC
>JAFGMS010000515.1 GCA_016927375.1 Anaerolineae bacterium | reverse complement strand
TTGGGAACATGCTTCTGACCTCATACCAAAAGCGACACGCAGTTTTCTCGCAACAGGGCACCATTTTTGACATGTATACCGGCAAAACACCTCTGAGCTCGTCAACTTGTTGAAAAGGTACCTTTTTTCAGAGGAGTCAGACTATGATAATATTTATTATAGAGGCAGACATCCAATGTGTGATCGATGGTTATCAGGAGGGTGGGTGATGCAAAAGGCTAAGATGCTTGTTACAGGGTGGATGATCATGGCCGTCTTTTTCTCCGCTTGCGGCAGTGCCCCGATGCCTGTATTACCCGAAACAGCCGCACCCGTGACAGATGCTCCCCCTCCAGTCACCGAGCAACCCGCCGTCGAGCCACCGATTGTGATCGATCTTGACTCGCTCGAGCCACAGTCCGTTCAGTTCCAATCAGCCGATGGGATACCTCTCGCAGGGACATATCTGCCGCCTGTCCGGTCACCGGCACCGGGTGTGATTCTCATGCACATGATGGGCAAGGATAAGGAAAGCTGGGGAATGTTCCCAGCTCTACTCCAGGGTGTTGGTATGGCACACGATGGCGCACAACAGCCGAGTTATGCCGTGCTCGCCTTCGACTTCCGCGGACACGGCGAAAGCGGCGGGGACGCGGGCGACAGATCGGGAATGTTGGAGGATGCAAAGGCGGCTCTTGCTTATTTCCAATCGCTGCCGGGGGTCGATACGAACCGCGTCGTGTTGATCGGGGCCAGCATTGGCGCCGACGCTGCCGTCGATGTCTGCAGTGGAGGGTGCATCGGCGCAGCCTCACTTTCACCGGGCAGCTTCCTAGGCCTCGACTACAAAGATGCGCTGCTCGCCCTGGGAGATAAACCCGTCTTGTGCGTAGCCGCTGAAGGCGATAGTCACTCGGCAGAAACCTGTCGGGGTGGTGAAGAAACAGGCCTGAGCAGCTACCAGGTGCAGATCTACCAGGGCAGCGAACATGGCACGGATATGTTATCCATCACAGAGCAAGAGCCCTTTCTGACCGATCTGCTCTTCGAGTGGCTGGAAGACCATGTCCTGGAGGGGTGAGAAACAGGTATCCATCCTCAATACCTTCGCCAATTTGGCATTTGGCGCGTCGAAGTCAATTGCGAAGCTCACGTGTGAGACGTAATGAGTAAAACGTGATACGTGAAAACTGCGAGAAGCCCGGTTGAATAAAAATCGGCTCCGGGTTTTCCAGAGATGATTTTAGTGTTTTACCCATCTTACACTGTCATTCCCGCGAAAGCGGGAATCCACTTGTGTCCCTACGCCTTCCTATTCTTGCAGGACGGCATGACTGAGGAAGGTACTGATCCTGGTTCTTACTTCTCCTTGAAGTCCTCTCTACCCTAAGCTTCTTGCACAGCATCTCCTCCGCACAGTTCCGTTATTGACAAACAACACAAACCGGAGTATGCTGAACGCACTCAGTGAGTGCATTCGGTATTTGAGCAACGTTCTCACCGGAGTATGCCCTATGGATGCCAGAAGAGCCGGTTTGACAGATATTGTTGGGGCAGCAGGTGTAGTCGACAAACCAGAGATGAGGAATACATTTTCACTGGAACATCACCTTGCTGCGCCGCTATCCCCTTGCTTTGCCGTCCGCCCGAAGAACGTCAACGAAGTACAGCAAATCGTCCGGTGGGCCAACGAGACGGGCACACCGCTGATTCCTGTCAGCTCAGGTGCACCGCACTTCCGGGGTGACACTATTCCTTCCGTCCCTGAAGCGGTGATTGTAGACTTGAGCAGTATGAAACGCATCTTAAAAATCGACCGCCGGAACCGGCTGGTGTTAATCGAGCCGGGCGTCATCTACGGCCCGCTTCAGCAGGCACTTCGGGAAGAAGGGCTGCGACTCATCAGCCCCCTCCTGCCTCGCAAGAACAAGTCCGTTCTTGCCGGTCTGCTGGAACGCGAGCCGGTGATGTCTCCCAGGTATCAATGGAACCTGCTGGAACCGCTGCGAAGTCTGGAAATCGTGTGGGGTAACGGCGATGTGTTCTTCAGCGGCAGCGGGACATTTCGTGGCGAAGAACAGGCAGACTGGGACGAGGGACGCGTACCGCTGCAAGGGCCGGGGCCCGGCCAGCTGGACTATTACAAGCTCGTCTCGGCGGCGCAGGGCAGCATGGGCATCGTGACGTGGGCCTCGGTGAAATGCGAGGTGCTGCCGCACGCGCACAAACTATTTTTCGTCCCGTCAGATCGCCTCGAAGCTCTCATCGACTTCACTTACAAGCTCCTCAAGCTCCGCTTTGGTGATGAGCTGTTTATTGTGAACAGAACCTATCTGTCCTACATCCTCCCAAGCAGCCCAACTGAAATCGATGTACAGAGAGAAGCCCTGCCCGCCTGGACAGTCGTGGTGGGCATCAGCGGTGGGCACATGCTGGCTGACGAACGGATTGAAGCACGGGAGGAGGATATCCGCGACATCGCCCAGCAGTTTGGCCTGAAGATGGTCCCCGCGCTTGGCAGCATCGCGGGCAGCACACTGTCGGACATCATCCAACAGCCTTCCGCGCAGCCTTACTGGAAGCTTCGTTACAAGGGCGGGTCACAGGAGATCTTCTTCCTGACCACTCTTGACAAAACCCCTGCGTTTATCGACATCGTGCAAGCTACTGCCCAACAAGAGCAGTACCCAGCCCAGGACATCGGCGTGTATCTCCAGCTGGTACATCAGGGAGTAGGATGTCACTGCGAGTTCATCCTCCCGTTCGATCCTCATAACCCTGACGATGTGAAGAAAACACAGGCTTTGTTCTACGAGGCAAGCCATGCACTATTCAGGCAAGGGGCATACTTCTCGCGGCCTTATGGCATCTGGGCGGATATGGTCTACAACGCCGACCCAAAGACCACCCACGTCACACAGCAAATGAAAGACATATTCGACCCCAACCGGGTCATGAACCCCGGCAAGCTCTGCTTCTAAAAAGGAGATCGCGAGATGGCCCTGGAAGATTTTGCGGCCCAGGCAGATCGATGCAGCCAGTGTTCGTACTGCAAGTGGATTCCCTTCGACCAGGTGAAGAGCTGGCGATTTGCCAAGAACTGCCCAAGCATTGCCTACCATAACTTCAACAGCTACTCTGCCCGAGGCCGGTATGCCGTGACCCGCTCCCTGCTGCATGGGGACAGCGCGTACACCGACACCGTGCGAGACATCGCCTACACCTGTCTGACGTGCGGAGCCTGCGATGTAAGCTGCAAGGTATGCCGCTACAACCTCGACCCGCTGGAGATGGTACGCGAGCTCAAGTTCCGGTTGGTCGAAGACGGTCAGTGTCTCGACGAGCACCTGGCGGTGATCAGGAGCCTGCGCAGTGATCAGAACACCATGCAGCAGCCTTCAAGTGCACGTGGCGCATGGGCGGAAGGCCTTGACGTTCCGCTCCTGCCGGCAGACAAGGCCGAAGTGCTCTTCCATGCGGGCTGTCGATTCAGCTTCGACCGGTCGCTGCACAAAACGGTTCGTGCTGCGGTAACCCTGCTGCGCGGCGCAGGGGTCGACATCGGCATTATGGGTGATTGGGAGATGTGCTGCGCGGGTCGCGTGTACGCGATGGGTTACAGGGATGAGTTCGAACGGATGGCCCGCGCCAACATAGCCGCCTGGACCAGAGCCGGCGTGAAAACAGTCGTTACTTCGTGCGCCGATGGCTACCATGCCTTCAAGCGCCTGTACCCGGAGCTCGGTTCTCAGATCGAAGTGCTGCATACAGTCGAGTATATCGCCCGCCTGATCGAGCAAGGTAGACTAGCGTTTCGCAGCGAAGTACCGATGACAGTTACCTATCACGACCCCTGCCATCTGGGGCGGCAGGGCGAGCCATACGTGCCCTGGGATGGTGTCGAGAAGAAGATCAAAGGGCAGATCATCACCTATGAACCACCCAAGCCTCGTTACAACGGCGCGTGGGGCATTTACGACCCTCCCAGAGAGATTTTGCGCAGCATCCCGGGAGTGGAATTAGTGGAGATGGAGCGGATACGCGAATACAGCTGGTGCTGTGGGGCGGGCGGTGGCGTTCGCGAGGCATATCCGGAGTACTCGAGTTGGGTTGCCTCTGAGCGCATCGAGGAAGCAAAGGCTACCGGAGCAGAGGCCATGGTGAGCGCCTGTCCGTGGTGTGAACGGAACTTCATGGACGCCATCGATGCAAAGGGAGAGACGATGCAGGTCTACGACATCGTCGACCTTGTACAGCGGGCAATAGCTGGGGAGGCATAACATGTCGCTGCCAAAGGACATCTACCGAACACTGGAGGATATTGTTGGTACAGAGAACATCTCTGACGATCCGGCGATACTCGATTCCTATCGCTACTCACTGGCCCACACGGCCATCCACCTTGGCCCTTTCTATGACACCTGCACGCCGCGCGGAGCAGCAGTGTTGATGCCCGGCAGCACGGAAGAAGTGCAGGCTATCGTCAAGCTGTGCAACAAGCACAAGATCAAGTTCAAGGCATCGAGCACATTCTGGTCTGCCCAGGGATACCCCTCTGAGGATGGGGCCATTCAGTTGGACATGCGGCGCATGGACCGCATTTTGGACATCGACGAGAAGAACATGTTCGCCGTCATCGAGCCGGGTGTGATCGGGGCTACGCTTCAAGCCGAAGCGATGAAGGTGGGCCTCAACACACACCTGCCCGGTTCCGGGTGCAGCTGCTCCATACTGGCCGGGGCAACCTCCTACTTTGGTTCCGGCCCGAGCAACCTGTACGGTGGTTGGCACTACGATAACCTGCTGGGGCTGGAATGGGTGATGCCCACCGGTGACATTCTGCGAACGGGCTCGCTGGGAGCGGGCTGCGGCTGGTTCTGTGGCGAAGGCCCCGGCCCCAGCATGAAGGGGGTAGCACGAGGGTTCCTGGGTGCCAAGGGCGCTATGGGGGTCTTTACCAAGTGTGCCGTCAAACTGTTTGCGTGGCCCGGCCCGGCTACTTTGCCTACTGAAGGCACTATCCCTGCCTACCGGGTGAAGCTGCCTGATAACTTCAAGGCGTATACGGTGGCCTTTCCTTCGTGGAAAGCATGGGCCGACGCCGCCTACATGATCTGGGACACCGGCATCGGCTACTTGGCGCACCGGCAGTTTAACATGTTCGGACGCGAGCTCAAGCACGCAATGGTCAAAATCCTCACCGACCCCACCAAGACACTATCTGACCTCGAAACGCTGCTTGAAGACCCTGAAGTGCAGCGTATCACAGAGGAATCAATGCGCGACTTCCAGATCATCTTGGTGGGCATGACGCAGCGCGACATCGAGTGGCAGGACAAGGCGTTCGATGAGATCCTGGCCCGGACCGGTGGATGGAAAGTGGAAGCTATGCTCGAACCGGAAATACATGACTGGTCGATGCTCTACCTGATCCGGCTGGGGCACAAAAACCTGAACCTTGTGTTCGGCGGTTCATACGATGGCTGTTTCGGCTTACTGGGTGCCGCGGACTTTGGGGCAGCACACGCCGAAGAGGCATCAGAGTTCAAGAAAGAGTGGGAAAAGCACGGCGCAGTGGTGCAAGCAGGCGGCGACTGTATGATGGGGCCGATCGGTGGGCAGGGCGGCGGCGGCACTTGTCTTTGGGAGAACTTCACCTGCTTCGACCCACATGATAAAGAGTCGGTGGAAGGGACATTGGCTTTATTTGATGCAGCTACTGCGATGGGCATAGATCGCGGTTGGGGCGTTGGGATGGAGAAATGGAATGCGGTGGCACGCGGCCCCGACGGCAAAACCACTCCTAAAGAGGAACGGGACCGGATGCACAAAGACACACCACAGCCATCGATGTTCCGTTATCAACATAAGGTCAGAGAAGCCTTGAACCCCAATGATCTGGGAGACGCCTACTATGAGACGCTGGAGGACTGAGCCGTCTATTCCGGTGTGAGGGTCGAAACAAGCCGCTGGATGTAGCGATGCATGGTCTCTTCGAGGTCGTAGCTGCCGTCATACAGGTTCCAATCAAAGACAACACCACGTGCGAGGACAAACAACAACCGGACGAGCTCCGCCGGATCTTCGTTGGCCCGGATCTCGCCTCGTTTCTGCCCTGCGCTGATGATGTCTCGCAAGAGCACCTGCATGGGCCGCCCCTCCTCGACAAAAAATTTGACCTTTGAACTGAAAAGCTGCCGGGTCATCTCTACACCACTCAACACGTTGAAGCGGGCGTAATGGTCGAAGTACAGAACGAGCTGTTCCAGGGCAGGTTTATCCTCTACGTCGGCAGTCACTTCCGTAGAGAAGTACTCGTCGGCCTGGTAAAAGATCTCGGCCAGGATATCGTTCTTGGAATCGAAGTAGTGATAAAACGCGCCAACCGACACATCCGCCGCTTTGCTGATGTCGGCAATGGTAAGGTTATCGAAGCCTTTACTGTTCATCAGGTCAACAGCAGCAGTATAGATGCGTTTCTTCGTCTTCAGCGCCTGCTCCTGTCGTTTGGTGAGTGGTTTGTCAGTCATGTTCGCTCCATTACACTATCGATCTCTAGTTCACAGAATACATTCAGTTAAATTGGTGACATGTATATAACACGAAGCACAAAGAATGTAAAGCCTGGCATCCAACATAGAAACAGTGAGGACGCATATGCCCGAACAACTACGAAACTATATTAACGGCCGGTGGGAGTACTCATCCGCCAATGAATATCTGCCAGTAATCAACCCGGCCACTGTTCAGACCATGGCAGAGGTACCGCTCTCACCAGGTAAGGAGGTCGATGCAGCCGTCGAGGTCGGGCAGACGGCCTTCACCGATTGGCGGCGCACGCCACCCACCGAGCGCGCCCAGTATCTTTTCCGGCTGAAGACGCTGCTCGATGCGCACAAGTTAGAGCTGGCGCGGCTAATCACCAACGAGTGCGGCAAAACACTGGCTGAGAGCATCGGGGAGCTCCAACGTGGTATCGAAAATGTAGAAACAGCCTGCGGCATCCCTACTTTGATGCAGGGCTACAACAATGAGGACATCGCACGGGGCATCGACGAGCATATGCTCCGGCAGCCGCTGGGTGTGGTAGCGGGCGTGACTCCCTTCAACTTCCCCGGGATGATCCCGCTGTGGTTTCTGCCTTATGCGGTGGCGACCGGCAACTGCTTCCTTCTGAAACCCAGCGAAAAAACACCCATGACGATGCAGCGGATGTTTGATTTGATCGACGAAGCCGGATTTCCCTCCGGGGTGGTTCAGCTGGTAAACGGCAGCAAAGAAACCGTCGATGCCATCCTTGACCATCCGAAGGTAAGAGCCGTGAGCTTCGTGGGCTCGACGGCAGTGGCACGCTACATCTACGGCCGCGCGGCGGCCAACGGCAAACGCGCGCAATGCCAGGGAGGGGCAAAAAACCCTGTCGTCGTCATGCCCGACGCCGACCTGGAAATGACTACCCGCATCATGGCCGACTCAGCGTTTGGCTGCGCCGGGCAGCGCTGCTTGGCTGCCTCCGTTGCGGTGACGGTGAGCACAGTTGGCGACGCCTTCGTCGAGTCGCTCGCCGAGGCTGCCGCCAGCCGCAAAGTGGGCTATGGGTTGGATGATGGCGTCCAGATGGGACCGGTCATTAGCAGACAGAGCAAAGAACGCATCGAAAGGCTGATCGGCGTGGGGCAGGAGGAAGGTGCCACGCTCGTCGTGGATGGGCGCGGCCGGCGCGTGGAAGGATACGAAGATGGGACTTTCGTCTTTCCTACCGTCCTGGATCACGTCCCGCCGCACGGCGAGATCGCACAGACTGAGATCTTCGGTCCTGTATTGAGCGTGATGCGAACCGACACCCTCGAACAGGCAATTGAGTTGGTCAACGATCGGAGCTATGGCAACATGGCCTGTATCTTCACCAACGACGGGGCCAGCGCCCGCCAGTTCCGCTACGAGGTCAACGCTGGCAACATCGGCATCAATATCGGTGTGGCCGCGCCGATGGCCTTCTTCCCCTTCAGTGGTTGGAATGACAGCTTCTTTGGCGACCTGCATGGGCAGGGCCGTCATGGCGTCGAGTTTTATACGCAAACCAAGATCGTGATCGAACGCTGGTACCAGACCTGGAGCAGGCAGTTTTGAGCACCTGTGAGCAGAGCAGCAAGCCGATCCCATAGGCCTATCGCGGCTTGTTGTAGCCAGGGAAATCCCCTAATTGGTCTGAGGGGAAGCTCTGTCTTAACCGGGGGGAAACAGGGTTGTAAGACATCGCTTTGCTATGGTTTAGTATATTGGTGACAAGTTAAGCCAATAAGCGTTCTGTCAAGACCTGAGCAAGCCGCGCTGCTGTGCGTAGCGATCCTCG
>JAFGMS010000514.1 GCA_016927375.1 Anaerolineae bacterium | reverse complement strand
GCCCGCGTGATCTTCGTCTTTACCCATGACAGCATCGGATTGGGAGAGGATGGCCCTACCCACCAGCCGGTCGAGCATCTGGCTGCCCTGCGCGTGATCCCGAACCTGCGGGTGATACGACCTGCCGATGCCAATGAGACGGCTGAGGCCTGGCGGCAGGCTGTCCTCCATACCGATGGACCAACAGTGATCGCCTTGACACGCCAGGGTCTACCGGTGTTGGATCGCAGCAAGTTGGCGCCGGCCGGCGGCCTGGCGCAGGGCGCCTACATACTTAAAGACAGTGACGGCACACCGGATGTTATCCTGATTGCGACGGGCTCTGAGGTTGCCCTGGTACTGGACGCGGCTGAACAGCTTGTTGGTGAGGGCATCAAGGTTCGTGTTGTCTCGATGCCGTGCTGGGAGCTGTTTGAGGCCCAGCCGCAGACCTACCGTGACTCTGTTTTGCCCCCTTCTCTGCGTGCGCGGCTGGCCGTCGAAGCCGGCTCATCGATGGGGTGGCACCGGTGGGTAGGCGATCAGGGCGAAGTCATTGCTCTGGATCGGTTTGGCGCCTCTGCGCCCGGTAGCGTGCTGATGCAGGAATTTGGTTTCAGCGTTGAGAACGTAGTGGGACGCGCCAAGAAAATGCTTGGTAAGGGGGCGTAATGTCATGCGTATTGCGATTGGCGCGGACCATGCAGGTTACGAACTCAAGGAACTCCTCAAGAAGTATATCCATGAGCTAGGACATGACATCGCTGACTTGGGTACAGACAGCCTCGATCCGGTGGATTATCCTGACTTCGCTCAGGTTGTCGGCGAGACTGTCGCGCGTGGTCAGGCTGATCGCGGCGTCCTGATCTGTGGCAGTGGGATCGGAGCCAGCATTGCGGCCAACAAAGTTCCCGGTGTTCGGGCCGGTGTATGCCATGACTGCTATTCGGCCCATCAGGGCGTCGAGCATGATGATATGAATATCCTGGTGCTTGGCTCCCGCGCCGTTGGGGTGGAGCTGGCGAAAGATCTGGTTAAAGCCTATTTGGCGGCGAATTTTACTCATGAGGAGCGGCACATCCGGCGGTTGGGAAAGGTGAAGGCTATTGAGGCATCCTATTCCAAGTTGCCCTCGTAGAGGCCGGTCGTCGATGTTCTTGATGAGTTTTGTCGCTCCTTTTCTGATCGTTGACAAGCTAAGAGCTGAACAGTTACTTACGAGGTAGATTAGTGGATACATTTTGTGGTCTTGGTCTTCCCGAGCTTGTCATCATCGCGCTGGTAGGCTTTGTCTTGATTGGCCCAGAGCGTTCGCGGGAGTTGGCCTTGCAAGCAGGACGGTTCATGCGGCAGGTAGTGACATCGGAGTGGTGGGGCGAATTTAACCAGGTTTCGAAGGCCATCAGGGATCTGCCCAATACATTGATGCGCATGTCTGAGCTGGAGGAAGCGCAGGCAGAGATTCGGCAAGCCATGGCCGATATCGAAGCCGGCGCTCAGATTGATGTTGATTTCAAGGAGGCACTTTCCGAAAGCAAGAAGGCGACGGCTGGTGGAAAGAAGAAAAAGGCTGCATCCGGTGTGGAACCGTCGGCTTCAGATGCCGGCGCGACTGACACTCTAGAGGCTGTTACAGAATCATCCGGTGCTAATGCATCGATGCCCGAGGCTGATACAGCGGGGGCTAAGGCGGATGCTTCTGCGGCTGTAGAAGCTGAGATGGGAACATCGGAGGAGGGTGGTGCTGCTGCGGCTGTAGATGTGCGAACAGAGGCAGCGGATGCCGATGCATCGATGTCTGAGGTCGAGATTGATGCTGAGGAGCCTATCATCGATGCTGTCGCAGATGATGCAGCCCTAGCCGCTGCGGATGCTCCTCCAGTCAGCCCTGATGATCCGGAAGGGGAGGCCGCCGATGTTTAAGTTTCTAGCTTCGCTTCCACAGCTGCCAATCCCTTCTGAGGCTGCTCTGATTTTCTCGGCTCTCCTGGTGAGCCTGACAGCCGCTGCTATAGCTTTGATACGCAACCGGCGAGTCGAGGACCCGTCCGGTGAAGATGGTGGTGATCTGGGTGCGGTTTTCGAGAACCCCCGGGCGCTTATGCCCCATATTCTGGAACTGCGCACGCGGATGATTCACGCAGTTGTGGCTGTTGTGGTAGGCACAATGGCTGCGATAGCATTAGCCGATCCGGTCCTGGCGTTTCTGGCCGGGCCTATCGGCGGTTTTGAGAATTTGCAGGTGATCCGCGTTACAGAACCGGTCAGTGTCTGGTTCCGGGTATCGCTGGTGGTAGGCATTATCCTCGCTTCGCCCTATATCATTGCACAAATATGGATCTTTGTGATGTCGGGCTTGAAGTCCTCAGAGCGACGGATATTCTATCTGCTCTTTCCTGCTGCCCTGTTTCTCTTTCTGACCGGTGTTGCATTTGCTTACTATGCCATGTTGCCGGTCACGGTGCCGTTCCTGACGTCTTTCTTGAATTTCGCTGCGCGTCCTACTCTGGAGGACTATGTCAAGTTCGTCACCACAGTCTTGTTGTGGGTGGGTGTTAGTTTCGAGCTGCCGCTGGTCGTGTTTGGTTTAGCCAAAATGAAGATCGTCAATGCGCGCATGTTGGCGCAAAATTGGCGCATAGCAATCGTCGTGATTGCTGTCCTGGCCGCGTTCATTACGCCTACACCCGATCCCATCAATATGGGGATCGTTGCCGCACCGCTCCTTGTTCTCTATATATTAAGCATTATCCTGGCCTTGTTTGCGTAGGGGGAGACTTCGGTAAGAGTACCGGGGCAAAGCCCGAGACTCGTCGAGGTAAAAGGGGACCCATATGGGGAGGACGGAAGCTCGTTGGGGCCTGGGTGGGCTGCATGTAAACGCCGGAATCTCGGCCCCGATATGGGATTCATCCTCAATCATTAGTAATTTGACATTGTGCATATCCAGTCTAGAATAGAGTTGCTATCGTAATGAGTTTTATATGGAGAAATAAAGAATGATGGATTTTAAAGGAAAACATGCTCTTATTGTCGAAGACGATCCCACCAGCGTCGATGTCCTTAACAACCTGCTGTCCAAACTTGAGATCACCAGCACTGTTGTTGATGGCCATACCGACATCATTGCGCTTTTGGATGCCGGCCTGGCCCCTGATGTTGTCTTTCTCGATCTGGAGATGCCCGGCAACAGTGGCTATGAGGTTTTTGAGATGCTAAAGGAGCATCCGAACACGCAGCGTGTTCCGGTTGTTGCTTACACGACTCATATCAGCCACGCCAACCAGGTCAAGACGGTTGGTTTCCATGGCTTCTTGGGCAAACCCATCAATCGTCACGAGTTTGCCGGACATCTGGAACATATACTCAACGGAGAGCCGGTGTGGGTGATCCCGTAGCGGGGTGACTTTTCATGCCGCGGTTCTTTTAGTGCATCGAGGGTGACTGCCGGATCACCCTCTGCGTGTTTTAGGTGAGGCGTACTTTGCG
>JAFGMS010000513.1 GCA_016927375.1 Anaerolineae bacterium | reverse complement strand
TTATGATTTCCGCGTGTCATGAAACTCGGAGGTAGTTCATCTCATGCAACGACAGATGTTCATAATTTCTCTGTGTGGGTTTTTCGCCGCGATGTTGTTGGGGTGCAACAGTGCCCCATCGGAAGTTCTACCAACAACAACGCCGGCTCCTACGCAGGTCATTCTTACTGCAACAACTACACCTTTACCGCCGCCAACAGTCACACCTTTTCCAACAGCAACGCCGCGGGGCGAGATCCAGCCTCTAGATAACACAACAGTGAGTGAGGACGAGACATCCGAAACCCTTTCCGATAATCCTGGAGAGCCCGCACCAAATCCTACAGAGGTTCCGCATGAGGCTACGCCAACTACTGTGGCGCCGTCTGGCGTGCCTGACGGGGTCAATGTGGCTGAGACGATCTTCAGCGCAGATTTCTACCAGGGATGGCCATCGACCAACGAGGGGACTGCGAAAATGAGCATCGTCAATGGACAGTATCTGTTTTCAATCGGGCCTTTTGACGCCCGGCTGGTGACAACAACAGCCGTCGACAGACGCGACATGTATGCTCAGGTGGAAGTGACACCCAAGCAATGTCCCGCAAAGACGGGCTACGGACTCATATTTCGCTATACTGACACCGGCAATTATTACCTGCTTACTATTTTCTGTGACAAGACTTTTACTGTTGGCGGTAGAGACAGCGGCTCAGTATTTGGAAATAACAATGCGCTTCCCGAGGGTCTCGATTCTGCCGATCCCTCTGCTCACTATATTGGTGTATTGGCACAGGGCGACAACTACACTTTTTATTTTGACAAACAACCTATCGGCGATTTGCACGATAACCGCCAGCAGCAAGGTGATGTCGGAATTTATGCCGTCAGTGAAGCTAATCAAGCCATCCAGGTGGCCTTTGACAATTTGAAGGTGTGGGCATTACGCTAAAGTGGGTAGACAACATAGTTTACAGATATTGAAGGGGGTGGCTCTCGCTTTCGCCCTGGGTGTTTTGGGAGTCGTGATCGCTCGTTTAGCCGGGTGGAACCCTGATATCAACGTGTTTTCTCCCGCTCATCCTTCTCCTACACTGTCTGGGACAACTAAGACTCCTCTTTGTACCGAAAGCTTTGAGACAGCTGTTCCCGGAACAGCAACACCGCCCAGGCAATCTCCCACCCCAGGCCCAACGCTAGTCGGCCCGCTGACACCGGCAGATGCCTGGGCGAATTCCTTGCTAGATAAGGTGCTCAATACTTTGCAGGAACCTCAATCCTCGCCAGACGGATTTGCGTGGTGGCAAAGCAGTGAGGCAGGGGGAGAATTGGTACTTACTAATGCTGTTCCTGCCCTGAACCAACAGCTTATCGACCTGGATGGGCAGACAAGGATTGATGTCTCTGTAGTCAAACAAGACAACCCGAACCAGCTGGATCGTGTCGCCAGTGTTATCTATGTTCAAGGCGCACTGACTCTCACTGTCTTCAGCAGGGAGTCCGGTATCGAGAATGAATACTGGGTACTTAGCAACGCGGAACCCTCTATAGCATTTAAGGCGCTGGTTGTACAAGCCACTGCTCGAGCCAGCATACTCGAAGCCGCCTATATGGAGAAGCCTGCCAGCACAGCCGAGTTTGTGCTCGTTGGAGTAAGAACATTGCAGATTGGTGAAGCTTCGCCGACAGAGATGAGCACCCCCGTGATGGTTTCAGCCACTTATGTTCCTACTTGGACAATCCCTGCGCCTACGTCTACACCAACCCGCGAGCCGGACATCTACTTGGGGCGGGTAATTGCCGCTGCCATCGACCCAATCATTGATAATGCTGCGTTCTTTCTCCCTGCCATTGTTCAGGATTTCGCCAATCGGCATCCAAGAACCGGCTACCTGACCTGGTCGGGGGCGAAGCCGCAGATAGGTGGGCACAGCTTAAGTGTCGATCAGGCTGAAGAGCTGACCTTCTACACCCTGACTCCCTCCGATGCGGAAGGAACAGTCACCAGTTTTCTCAAAGTTATCTATATCGACCATACAACGCGACTACCAGAGAAACAGATCTACTTTCCGGGTCAACGTATGGAAGAGATTCTCTTATGGATCGTTACTCGGGCTGATGAGAGAGGAGGGCGGCTGAACATTGCCTACGATGATTTTGGTACTAAACAAGCTGTTACTGTAATCGGGTTCGACTCTTCTGAGGGCTCTGATAACTAGCCTGGTGTTTCGCGGCATGAGTAAGCCCATAGTTATCGCTAGGTGCAAAACACTCGATCATTTGGGCAAGAAGGATATCTTAACTCCGGGTCTGTTTGTGCCCAACTGTACTAGCTTTCCTCCAACGCTGCCCCCTGAACGTTGTCATCCTTGCCAATCAGGTAACTACTCAGCCGTCTGGCGCTTCCTACTGTAGCTATAATGCGTAAAAGGTAAATATGTAAAACGTGAGACGTGACGCGTATCCGGCCTGAGTTTACAAGCACAGATCGAAGCTTGAAAAGCTAAGAGCCAACAGCTAAGAGCTGAGCAGTTACCCAATTAGTTTTGAAAACACATTCAGATCGATAGTACCAAAAAGTAGTTGTAGTAGTAGGACAACGTGTTTCGTTGAATGTGCTTTGTCCTTGTCTTGTGTGTACTTCCACTGATGCCCTCATTACATATAGCAGAGCAATGTCTGAGATGACTTTCGTATTCTGCGCCTTGCTGAAAACATTGTTTAACAATTGTTGAAATTTTGTTGAGGAAGCAACCGGGAGAAACAGTGGCCCAGGTGATCTCTCAATGCCACTGTTCAAAACTTCCAAAATTATCAACAATCTTCAGACGCAGCATCGACGGTTTGGACATGTTTTGGACATTCTTCTCATCAGTGCTTTCCCGTCTGCTGTACCAATTTTCAGATCTTGCGACAGATTCCGCTCTGAATTGACGGTAGTAGAGTAGAGATGGTTATTCTACACGCAATCCGGGAGGAAGTTATGAGTTATATTTCAGAGGCAGATCGAGAGACCCTTGATAATCTGATTGGGCAGGCCCTACTGCACGAAGATCTGCAAAAAGATCTTCTGGCCAAAGAGCGGCGTTCGAGCGTTCTGGCCCGGCTACCTCTTTCTTCGCACACTGTTCATAGCGTCATGTCGCTCTCTGACATGCCTGAAATCGAGGATTTTGCTGCTGAGGTCTACAACGTTGTCTTTGCTCCTTGAGATAACCCGCTTCATATCAGAGTTGGGCATATGAGATGCTGCAATGATGAGGTTTTGAGCTTTAGCAAGACCTCATTTTGCGTTTGAAGGGGTCTTCATGAGAAATTTATGAAAATGATGGAGGATATTAGTGGAAACAGATTCACGGTTACGGTGATTCTGTAGTAGAATGGTGCTGGATTTTATCACTCGTGGAAGATCCACAAACAGGAGAAAAACATAGAATGACACATCAACAACGCGAGGTCTATCCAGTTGATGTCGCAGGAGTTAAGCGCGACCTTCCTTTGTTTGAAGTTGCTCCAGGTGTGCGAATTGCAGTTCTCAACATACTAGGCGATACTGAGTTGGTACAGGCGGCCGCTAAGGCTTTGGCCAGTAAGCTGCATGCAGCCAACACCGATGTGATGGTTACCGCAGAGGCAAAAAGCATTCCTTTGGCTTATGCCCTGGCTGTTGAGATGGATTGTCCTTGGGTGATCTTGAGAAAAAGCTACAAACCTTACATGGGAGAGGCTTTGCAGGCCGAGACGCTGTCAATCACCACTGGCAAACCTCAAGTCCTTTACCTGGATGAGAAGGATGGCCTTCTGTTAAAGGGTAAGCGTGTCGCTCTGGTTGACGATGTGATCTCTACCGGCAGCACACTTCAGAGCATGCATGATATCGTCACTCAGGCGAACGGCTCAGTAGTCGCTAAAGCTGCCATCTTTACAGAGGGGGATCTTTCCCAGTGGGAAGATGTCATTTCTCTGGGACATTTACCGGTATTTACGGATGAGTAGGAAATACAGCTGCCAACGAGCTTTATATCTGGTTGACAGTCTCGATTTGAATGGTTTATAGTTGGTTAGAAATTTTCAACAAGGAACAAATACGTGGCCCGCATTCTAGTTGTCGACGACGAACCTGATGTTCGTGAACTATTTAATATCACGCTCAAAATGGCTGGTCATCAGACTGATACCGCCAAGCATGGGTTAGAAGCGATAGAGAGACTTGCTACAGAAAGTCCCGATCTCATTGTCCTCGACCTGATGATGCCTCATTTGGATGGATTTACCTTCCTGGCGCGCGTTCGAGACGAGATGGCCACTAAGCCTATGCGCGTGTTGGTGGCAACCGCCAAAGTGCTTGAGGATGCCGATCAGGCAAAACTCGGCGACTGGCCTGTAGTGGGGGTACTGAATAAGGGAGAGCTGGACATTGGCCAGATGGTTACAGTTGTGTCCACAGCGCTGAGCAAAGACCCCCTCAAGGGAGGGGCGGAGGCTGCTGCAGAGCCGGAAAAGGAAAAGGCAGTGCCGAGCGCAGGCGATACGCCGGCCAAACCCGCCGAAGCCGCCGGCGAACCAGTGCCTAAGTCGGTTCCCAGCGCACCGCCAGCTCAATCCGCCGCTAAGCCCACATCCAGCTCTTCACCGACCCCTTCCGCCGGTACTCCCAGCACATCGATTGCTAAACCTGCTGCTGACAGGCCGGCCGAGAAAGCTGCGGCGGAAACTGACAAAACTGCTCCTGCAGCCGATGCCAAAAAGGATGCAGAAGCGCTCAAGAGTGAAGATCAGAAGAAGCTGTCGACTAAGCCTTTGGTTGAAGGCAAAGACACCTCAAAGCCTCAGTCCGAGGCTGAGGCGGATGCTGCTGACAAACCAACAGCACCCAAGAGTGCCCCGTAGTCAATTGCAGGGAGGATAAGGTCAGAATTTGTTCGTTCTGGCTCCAATCAGTGCTACCACAATTAGCATTAAGGCCCCGCCGGCATCTATGGCAGTAATGATAGGGAGGGGTTGCCCGTTTGAGTTTATGGGCACATAAGCGATCGAGATAATGGCCCTGACGATTATCAAAAGAACGGCCGCAATCATGGACATGACCAACATGTCATCGATGATCTTGTCACCAACGCGGCGCAGCATCCATGAGCCCTGCCAGATGACGAGCCCCCAGGCAATTACCCAGAAGAACCAACGATAGATCTCATTACCTGCTGCAATACCCGTATCGTAGAGCCCAAATGCCAATGTGACAATGGGCGGGATAGCAAGTCCCACAACTGCGGGAACTCCGACAACAATCGCTGTAACACGAAGAATTGCGGACCAGTCAAAACGAGGTTCGTCTGCCATAAATCGCTCCCTTGAGAATAATGCTGAGCAACGCGTGCCAAGCAATGAGTTAAAAGCTCTGCATGTGCCTGCTGCTATATCAATTCAATATCTCTTCGCCTACCGCATCATTCCCCTGCATGCGGGACGTCGGCTTCTTCATTAAATGATGCACGAGCCTTTCTTGCGATTTCGCGTACCGTCTCAATCGTAATGCCCCCCATGTTGGGCTGCCGTGCATTCATCAACATCAGATAAGTATTCAGCTGAGATCGGTGATGTATCTCATGTTCAAGCATGGCCAACAGAAAACGCCATGTGGTTGTCGGTAGATTGTCATCCGGCCGGCGGCACTTCTCTTTCAGGATGGAGTTGGGGAGTGGACGCAAGAGATCAAGCGCTGCTTCAGTCTTGAAGTGAAAGTACGATAATGCGTCATCCCAGTTTGTGGCCGCGCTTTCATAATCATCCACTTCCCAGATATTAAAAGCGATTGCTCCGGCATACATCAGATGCCCGGCTGCAATACGGCAGATGATCTCGGCGGGGGACAGCTCACCTGGCCAGGGACGCCAGTGTGTTTTTTCCAGGGGGACAGCATCGACCACCCATTGTGTCCGGCGACGCTGACCATGAAAGCTCTTGATGAACTCCTCGATATCAGAAATCATTGTCCTGCTACCCCGCTGGGGCCGGCGAACCCTGAACCAGCCTCCCTCAACATATCTCCGCCTGTGAGGGACCGGTTGTTCTGATGCCCCGTTTTTGGAGGTAATTATTTTGAACATACCACTCATAGGTGTCGCGCACACTCTCCGCAAAGGGTCTGGTCTTCAGACCAAGCTCGCGAACGGCTTTGTCGTTGTCATAATAGATGAACTTACGGCTGAGCAGCACACGTCCACAATCGATAGGCAGATTTATCCCCAACTGACGCACTGACCACACCAACCCCGCCAGCGGCAAAAGAGCCCACCCAGGAACCTCGACAATCTTCACCGATGTTCCAAGTGTCTGGTTGACGGTATCCATTGCCTCACGGTGTGTCATGTTGTGACCGGCCAGGAGGTAGCGCTCGCCCGGCTTGCCCTTTTTGGCTGCGGCGATGTGCGCATCGACGCAGTCCCGCACATCGATGTAGTTTAGCCCTCCAGTGGGCAGCGGCAGTTTGGGTAAGGTGGGCTTGAGTGCCTGAACGATCATTTCCCCCGCATTGAACTTGAGATCGCGCGGCCCGATAACCGCTGAAGGCAGAACACTTAAAACATCCACCCCCTGCCGGGCAAATTCAATCATCAACTGATCGGCCATGTGCTTGCTGTAACCATAAGGGAAGATGTGAGGACTGAGATTAAATTGATCGTCCTCGTCAAGCAGCGGCTTATCTTCATTGGAAATTCCCAGTGCTGCTGACGAGCTGGTGAGAATTACCCGCTTGACGCCTGTCTGCTGAGCGGCTCGTAAGACGTTCCTGGTGCCCTCAACGTTGACCCGGTGAACGGTCTCTGCAGGAACCTGCCAGTAGTCGGCGATCGCTGCCGTGTGAAAGACCCAATCGATATCTTTCATGGCCAGGGGCAGCGTTTCGGGGTAGAGGATATTGCCGGTGACAAAGGAGATGTCCAGCCCCTTGACAGCGTCCTCCGGTGAGGTGGTACGGCGCAGCCCGACGACCTCGATGCCGTGCTCGACAAGCGCGGCGGCCAGATTGGCACCGACAAACCCTGTACTGCCGGTGACGAGTGCTCGTTTCATGCCAGATTTCTCGTAACGTTCATTGTGAATGTTTGCCTCGGAACGATTATACACCGACCTGGCATTGTTTGCCGGGCTGCTCCTTATGAAGTCAGACCCTAAGGGACTTGGAAACCATTAGGGTCTAGCTGAGATGTGATGAGTTGTGGTAAGGATGTGATGCAAATCGGTCAGACCGGAACGTGCGCGGGTCAGACCGGAACGTGCGCGGGTCAGACCGGAACGTGTTCCTGTGAGATCTCTCAAGAGGTAGTTCGGCGCATCGAATATGATGCACTTGAATTATAAATCGCTCGTTAGTGGGGACTACTTGGTGCTCTCGACGCGCTGCCAGAGGTCGAGGAGAGGTTTGGCTTGCAGCTTAACGCGCCAGAAAATCAGCAGCCAGAGGTGCAGACGGGCCAGCATCAGCAGGACGGTCCAGGCAAATTCGCGCGGGCTGCGGGCATAGGCCAGGGCGCGCCCGGTCCCGGCGATGGCCTCGTGCCGGAAGCTGCGCATGTGCAAGGGGGATTGGGCGACGACCGGTTGGACGTAGCCGCCGGTGCTGCGCACGCGCTGCGTCAGCCAGTCATGATAGGTGGTGGGATACTTGACGAATACGACAGCGTCCGGCGCATAGCGGATGCGGTAACCCTGCTCGCCGATGAGGTGTGAGACCACGGCGTCCTCGGCCAGGGCGTCCTCAGGAATGTACTCGACCAGCCCGGCCCGGATGGCATAGAGGTAGCCCGAGCACACCATGAAATCGCCGCGCTCCTCACGCAGGAGGCGCTCGGTGTGCGCTCCGGCATCGGTGAGGAGATGCGACCAATATCCCAACATAGTATCTCTGGGACTGAGCGAGACAGGCCGCCCGCTTACTGCACCGGTTTGGGGATCGTCGAAAGGGGCCAGTAAGGCTGCCAATGCATCTGGGCTGATAAACACATCGCCGTCGGTCATCACGATGATCTGGCCGGTTGCGTGCTCTAGCCCCAGGTTGAGTGCCGCCGGTTTCCCCTGACCGGCATCGCGCAAGACGGTGACGTTGGTAGAGGCAGCCGCAGCCGTTTCATCATCAGGGCAGACAACGATGATCTCCGCAGGTGGGTCGCCGATCTGCGGCCGGATGGCCTCGATGGCCCGGCCGATGGTGGTGGACTCGTGGTAGGCAGTGATGAGAATTGTGATGTTTGGCGGCGTCATATTTACCTAACCCTGTAGCACAAGGCAACCATCACCTGCCTGCGCCAGGATCTGATCACCGTCAAAGACCTGTTTACCGCGCAGGTAGACCTGCTCCACCTTACCATGCACGGAGAGACCCGCGAAAGGTGTCCACCCGCAGCGTGTGAATAGCCCTTCGTTCTGGATGGTCCATTGGTGATTCAAGTTGACCAGGGTCAGATCGGCGTGGTGACCGGGCGCGATGCGCCCCTTGTTTGCCAGACCGAAGACCTCGGCGGGGCGCGTCGAGGTCAAGCGGGCGATGTCGGGAAGGCTGAGACGTCCATGGTATGCTGCGTCGAGCAGCAGGGGGAGCATCGTCTCCATGCCGGGCATGCCGGAAGGCGGCGAGGCGCTGTTCTTCTCATCGAGGGTGTGGGGAGCGTGGTCGGTGGCGATCATGTCGACGACGTCAAGCTGCGCCCACAGGGCGTCGACGGCCTCCGGCGAGCGCAGAGGCGGGTTGACCTGCCCCAGAGCGCCGAGGCGCTGCTCATCTGCCATCGACAGGAAAAGATGGTGAGGCGTGACCTCGCAGGTGACATCGAGACCCCGCGCGCGGGCATTGCGGATAAGTGCCAGCTCGTAGGCGGTCGAGACGTGGCAGACGTGCAGCCGCCGCTCGAAGTGCTCGGCCAGGGCGATGACATGTGCGGTGGCCAGGGTAGCGCACATGGGAGGACGTCGCTGCCCACGGCCGGCGTAGTACTGCACGGCGGCCTCATCTTCAGCATGGACGGCGATGATACGATCCCTGGGGTAAGCGGCGAAGTGGGCAATTTGGGCGGGAAGCTGATCGACCAGTAAGCTGCCGGTGCTGGAACCGATGTAAAGCTTCAGACCGATGGCGTCAGGTATTGCGGCGGCTTCCTCGGCATTATCAAGCGTCCCGCCAAGGTAAAAGCCGTAATCGCAGACGGTACGGGCGGCGGCGCTTGCCAACACATCTTGCAAGCTCTCTCGATGGGTAATGGGCGGATCGGTATTGGGCATGGCCAAAACGGTCGTGACTCCGCCCGCCAGTGCTGCACAGGTTCCGGTGTAGAGGTCTTCCTTGTGCTCCCCACCCGGCTCGCGCAGATGGACGTGCACATCGATAAGACCGGGAAAGACGGTCAAGCCATTGATGTCGACGTGGGTGGCCTGTGGGGCGTCACCGGCCAGATGGGCGCCGGCGGCAAGGATGCGCGCATCCTCGATAAGGATGTCTTGCTGCTTGATTTCCCCAGGCAAGACGACGGCGCCGCCGCACAGGAGAAGCTGGCTGGTCATGTGATCCACAGCTCGCGATCGGTTTGTTCCCGCTGCCGGATTGAGGGTACATACATCCTCTGGGCGTATTCCTTGACCATGCGCCGTGTAGAGAAATAGGGTATAGCCGACTTGACAGCCTCGCGGACTTTGGTCAGCCATGCTTGCGGCAGATCATCATCGGTGCGCTGGTAGTACAGAGGGATCACCTCTTTCTCAAGGACCTCGTAAAACGCCTCGGCATCGGCCCGATCTTCTTCGTGCTCGGCCCAGAACGCGTGGCTGTTACCGATGGCCCAGCCGTTGTGTCCGTTGAAACCCTCTGCCCACCAGCCGTCGAGGATGCTCAAGTTAGGAATGCCGTTAAGGGCGGCCTTCTGGCCGCTGGTGCCGCTGGCCTCACGCGGTCGTCGCGGGTTGTTGAGCCATACATCAACCCCTCGCACCAGGTAGCGGGCCACATTCATATCATAGTCTTCCAGGAAAGCGATGCGTCCGGCCAACTGCGGATCGAGGGCGCGCCGGCAGAGCTCCTGGATCAGCATTTTGCCGCCGTGATCCTGCGGGTGTGCCTTACCGGCGAAGACAAACTGCACAGGGCGTTCGGCGCTTCTGACGATCTCTCGAAGGCGCTCGAAATCATGGAAGATGAGAGTGGCGCGCTTGTAGGTTGCAAATCGGCGGGCAAACCCGATGGTGAGAACATCGTGGTGGAACAGTGTTCCGGACCAGGCGATATGGGCAGGCGTTGTCTCTCCGGCTGCCCAGCGCACGCGAGCCTGGTAGCGCAAAAATCGCAGCAGATCGATCTTGATCTCCTGGCGGGTGCTCCACAAGACCTGGTCAGGGATAGCATCAAGGGCGTCCCAAAGGGACGGATCATCCATATAGTAAATCCAGTCGCGACCAATATACCGGTCGAAGAGGGAGATCATCTGGGGAGCAAGCCAGGTCCTGGCATGGACGCCGTTGGTGATGTGAAAGATGGGCACTTCGTCGATCTTGCGGTCGGGCCAGACGCTCTGGAACAGATCGCGGGACACCTGGCCATGGAGCTCGCTGACTCCATTGCGCAGCCCGGACAGCTGCAAAGCAAGACGCGGCATGCTGAACTTTTCGCCCCAGCCGATGTCCTGGCGGCCGAAGTCGATAAATTGCTCTCGCGAGATGCCTATCTCTTCCCAAAGCGGCTGGAAGTAAGGCGTGATCAGATCGACATCGAACATGTCTAACCCGGCCGGAACAGGCGTATGGGTGGTGAAGACCGTGTTGTTTTTCACGGTGTTGGCCGCCTGTTCTACAGACATTCCCTCCACGACATGCTCGCGGATTAACTCCAGGGTCAAAAAGGAGGAGTGTCCCTCGTTCATGTGCCAGATCTGGGGATTGATATCGAGAAAGCGCAGCGCTTTGACGCCGCCGACCCCTAACAGGATCTCCTGCAGCAGGCGGGTGAGATGAGAGCCGCCATACAAACGGGGGATGTCATTTGTAAGATCGGGATCACTGCTCTCGAGATCGGTGTCGAGCAGGTAAATAGGCACCCGGCCTACTTGCACCTTCCAGAGCTTACTGGTGATTTGAAGCGTGCCCAGATCCAGTGAGACCTGAGCGGGCTGCCCATCCGGCAACAAGACCGGCTTGATAGGGCGATTATCCGGGTCGAGCTCGCTGTAGATATCTTCCTGCCAGCCGTCGGCGTTGATCTTTTGGGTGAAATAGCCCATGTGGTACAACAGACCGACTCCTACAAAAGGCAGTCCCAGATCGCTGGCCTCTTTAGTATGATCGCCTGAAAGAACACCAAGACCGCCAGCATATAGCGGCAGACTCTCGTGCAGGCCAAATTCGGTCGAAAAATAGGCGATGGTGTGAGTTTTGATATCGGGATAGGTTGTGGCGAACCAGGTATCGCTTTCGCCCATATAGAAATCAAAGGTTCGAAAGACCTTGTCATAATTTGCAAGATAGGCCACATCGGTTACAGCCGCTTCCAGCTTATCTGTATCGATGCGGCGCAGCAGTGCAACCGGATTGTGCTCTGTCTCTTCCCATAATAGGGGATCGAGTGCACAATACAGGTCTTGCGCCTCTTCATGCCAGCTCCACCATAGATTGTATGCCAGTTCTCGAAGGCGTTCTATACGTGGCGGCAGCGAACGAGAGTCTAAAGAGGGGATTTGTTTATCCATGAAATGTACCTTGAACCCATTCGATCCGTAGACATTTGAGACGATCAAACCCGGCGGGGACGCATCTGACTGTCCTTTCTGTGGTAGAATAACGGCAGTGAACGACTGATGCTTTTTGCCCTGGTTAAGGAAGTTGGGCGGCAAGCTGTATCCATCTTTTGAAGATCTGCGTCCAGATCGCCAGAACAGGCGGATTCTAGCCAAGAGCGAATCTGGCGTCAAATCCACCTAAGTACTATTGTTCGGCATTGGTTTGTGAGTTGGTTATGAGTGCACAGAAGTCAGTTTCTACACAACACCTAGCACAAGTTACCTGGCAGCGCATCCTGAAGGGCGTGCGGGCCCGTACTGCCCCCACCAAACCACGCGCGATCAAGGTTGGCTCCTCGGTTCAAGAAATAGCTGCCCAGATTCGCATGCGGCAGATTCCCCGGTTCTACGGGCTGATCCCGGAACAGGCGGCTTTGTTAGCTAAGTTCTTCCCTGAAGTGTATTACATTACCATCGAGCAGGCCGATAAGATCAAGGCCCACCACTTCGATGTGTTAGGCTCCGGGGAACATGAGCTGGCCAGGGAGATCGACTGGCACACAGACTTTAAGAGCAGACACACCTGGCCGGTCGAGCACTTCAACCGCCTGAAGCTAACAGATCCAAAGGGCGGATATGATGTGCGGGTCCCCTGGGAGTTGAGCCGCTTCTATCATGCTGTGCGGCTGGGCCAGGCTTATTTGTACACGTTGGACGAGTCATACGCCCAGGAGATTGTCGATCAGATCACACACTGGATCAAGGCCAACCCTTACGAGTTCGGTGTCAACTGGGCCGATTCGATGACTGTGGCAATCCGGACGGTGAACTGGATATGGGCCTACTATTGCATTCTTGAGTCTGAGACTCTGACCACATCGTTCCTCGCTCTGTGGTTAGCCAGCTTGCGCGAGCATGGAGAGTATCTGCTCAAGCGCCTGGATACAAGCTGGCCACGCACCAGCCGGCTGGTTGTCAGCCTGGCCGCGCTCGCTTATCTGGGCATCATGTTTCCTGAGTTCTCCGAGGCTGCGCGGTGGAAGTCCGTTGGCCTTAACAAGCTGTGGGAAGAACTGGAACGACAGGTCTATCCGGATGGTATGAGCTATGAGGCATCGATATCTTACCATCGCTTGAATACCGAAACAGCGCTCAGTGTCGCCGGTTTGTGTGTGGTCAATGGGATTCCCTTGCTGGAGACGGTGCAGGCCCGGTTGCGCTCCATGCTGGATGTGATCATGACGTACACGCAGCCAAACGGCTTGGCTCCCAATCTTGGGGATACAGGGGATGAGCGCCTTCACATTCTTACTGTTCATAGCGATCCCCTGAGCACCAGTCACGATCACAGGCATTTATTGGCGCTGGGCTCTTTGGTGCTTGAACGCGAACTGAGCGAGTGGGCAGGATTCATCGAGCCAACAACAAGGGGCTGGTCGATTGCAGCAGGCGAAGAATGGCAAGACGCCTTCTGGTGTTTTGCCTCTGATGCTGCCGCGCGATTTACCGATGTTCTTACTCGTACCGTCCAACGCCCAGATGCTGTGGCATCGGACAACTGGGTCGATGTCAGGCGCGGCGTTCGTGTGCAGGCTCGCGCCCTGGCCCGCAGGCCGGTCGGACTGGAAGATATTGTCGACACACGCAGCTTTGAGGCTGGCGGGCTGTACGTTATGCGCAATAAGGACTTTCATCTGATGATTGATGCGGGTCCTGTCGGCCAGGATGGCGCCGGTGGTCATGCTCATAATGACACGCTTGGCATCACATTGGCAGCTTACGGCAAGATATTTCTGATCGATCCCGGCAGTTATCTCTATTCATCCGACCCCTCTGCTCGCAATGAGTTTCGCTCGACAGCCTATCACAACACATTGCAGATTGCCGATGAAGAGATCAACCGCATCCCTGATGGTAATGGGTTGTTCCGGATGACTGAGGATGCCCGGGTTACCATCCATCACTGGATCTCTCAGTCAGCCTATGATCTTTTTGATGCTTCCCATGATGGTTATGCGAGGCTTGATCCCGGGGTTGTCCATCGCCGCCAGATATGGTTTGATAAGTCGGCGAAGTTGTGGCTGCTACACGATCAATTGAGGGCATCTTCTGATGCGGAGGATGAGGTCAAGCGAGAAGTGGAGATCTCCTTGTGGTTCCACTTCAATGCCATGCCCATACGCATGGATCGAACCAATAACGCTATTCGCACCGAATCTGATCAGGGCGCTAATCTGATCGTCCTGCCCTTGGGTGACTTTCCGCTCAGGCCATCACTTGAGGATGGCTGGCAGTCACCTCGTTATGGTGTTAAGGAAAAATCGCCTGTTGCCAGGTACTCTGGAACAGTCAAGCTCCCCGCCGACCTGGTAGTGATGCTTTACCCTCATCAGGCTGAAGTCGACTTCAAGGTTGTACGGGCTGCCGGTCGTGCCGCCCTGATCAGTTTCAAGAAAGTGTTGGCACCGTTGCCTGCTCCTTTGATCGAATCGCGGGGGGTAACATTTGACAGATGGCAGCCGCAGGTAAAAGATACAACGCAATACAAGACACCATCGAGAGTGCTGACCCAAACACAGCCACTGATCCCGCCTAAAGAAAAGGTAAAAGCTCCGACTGAGAAGCAGACAGATGTGCCACACCAGCCTAAGCTCAAGAAACTACCAAAAATCAGGCCACAGCCGAAGCCGTGGCTTAAGGGAGAAACCAAGAAGCAGATAGAGACCTCAAACCAGGCACTGCCAGATAAACGAGCAGATCAGCGTTCCGGATCTACAGTGATATCACCATCCCAATCAGATAAATCTTCCTCCGAAACATGACTATCTCGATCTAAAGAAGGAAACTGCATTTTATGAGCAATTATCTCGTAACCGGTGGGGCCGGTTTTATCGGCTCGAACCTGGTCAAGACATTGCTGGCACAGGGCCATGCGGTGCGTGTTTTAGATAACTTTTCTACCGGGAAGCACAGCAATTTACAAGACTGCCTGGAACAAATCGAGCTTATTGAGGGCGATCTGACCATTTTGGAAGATGTTCGGCTCGCAGTAAAAGATATCGAGTTCGTGCTGCATCAAGGAGCAGTACCCTCTGTAGCTAAGTCTGTCGAGAATCCTCTGGGCTCTAACGAGGCTAATATAAATGGAACACTGCATGTATTGGTTGCCGCGAGAGATGCGGGCGTCAGCCGTGTGGTCTTTGCCTCCTCCTCGTCTATTTACGGCGATCAGGACCCCAATCTTTCCAAGGTAGAGACGATGCAGTCTCTACCCATATCGCCTTATGGTGTCGCAAAGCTGGCCGCAGAGCGCTATTGCCAGGTTTTCTACCAGGTCTATGGTCTGGAAACCGTCGCTTTGCGCTACTTCAATGTTTTCGGACCTCATCAGGATCCGCAGAGTATGTATGCGGCTGTGATACCTAGATTTATCACTGCCTTTCTTCAGGGACAGGCTCCGATCGTTTATGGTGATGGTGAGCAGACGCGCGACTTCACTTATGTTGAAAACGTTGTTAATGCCAATATATTGGCGGCAACTGTCCCAGCCAAGGATGTCTGCGGAGAGTTCTTCAATATAGCGGCCGGTGGGCAGACCTCCCTGAATACCTTGATCGAAATGCTGCACGAGATCACTGGGCTGGATACGCCGGCTGTTTACCAGGAGGTTCGTCCAGGTGATATCAAACATTCTCGGGCAGACATTGCAAAGGCCACGAGCTCGATGGGATACCACCCCCAAGTCTCTTTGCAGGACGGATTGCGCCGGACAGTGGAGTGGTACCGGCAAACGAATGGTAACTGATACGTGTCATCCATCAGGATATCGTGGGTAGATTTATGGCAATGGCACATAACCTGCTACGAGTATGCATAGGATCGATACCAGATACTAACCAGATTGTGCTTGTAGATAGCAGGTTATGCGGCACTATACTGCCCATTCGCTGGGGGTTTTCTCGATTCCGCGAACTCTCTATACCAAATGAGGTCGATCTGAAACCCAAAGACCTGGAAAGCCCATTGTCATTTCCGCTCTCGCGGGAGTGACAAGATCGGCCAATTCCGGAGAATTTATCTGCGCACAAGAATTCGCAAAAGTCGAGACGGTTCACTGAGTTGTGAAAGAGGACGGGATATTTGTGGCTGGCTAGGAAGACGGGAGATGCCTCTATACTCATTTGTAAGGGCAAGCTGACCATCACACATGATAGT